>CAZPNJ010000037.1:0-12533 GCA_964587765.1 uncultured Prevotella sp. | reverse complement strand
TTCTGGAAGTCATTGACCCAGCAAGTTGTGTCGGGGTAAATGTTCACGATGTATGTGTTAAGGAAGTCCCACGGACCGCTGAGAGGACGGTTGATGGTCTGACGAACGATGTTGCCTTCCTCGTCAATGTAAGCGGTGTCTTTGCTTATCATCACCACCTCGTTCTCGTCAACCTGCACGTCGGTGTTTAGGTTGCGCTCCGATGGGTTGAGACGGTTTTTGCGCAGTGCCGCTGTGGCATAATCGTAAACCTCGTATCGGTAGTTAATCTGCGAGGCGTCGAGATATTTCTCGCCCGTAACTGGGTTGGTCTTGTAAAGACTCTCTATCGCACGTTGCTCGTCTTCGTTAGGCTTGCGTGGCAGAGGCTTCTTCCAGTTTATGAATGGTCCGATGGGGTCGCCGTTCTTGTCTTCGGTAATCATGTAAGTCTCGTCGCCGCCGTAGGCTGGGTCAGCCAGTCTGATGCGTGTTATGCTGTCAACCACATATTTAATAAACTGCTTGTACTTTGAGTTAGACACCTCGGTCTCGTCCATCCAGAAGCCATCTACCGAGATATCTTTCTGTGGAGTGTGTTTGCCCCAAAGTGAGTCTTGTTTGCTTAATCCCATGTGCAGGAAGCCACGACCTACGCGCACCATGCCGTAAGGTGTTGGCTCTGCGAAGCCACGACCTCTAACGCCAGTTACTTCGCCTCCACGCATACTGTCAGCGCCCAGCTTTGAGCTGAAGCACCCCGTAAGCGCCAGCGCAATGGTTAGCGCCGCCATGATAGTTATTACGTTGTTCTTATTCATCTTCTTAATTCCTAATTCAAAACTCTATAGGTATCTGACGCTCTTATGTAAGTTGCGCCCTTTCTTTACGAAGTTTATGTCGCGCTGATAGCCCACAAACAGTTCGTGAGAGCCGTTGCCCATGCTAATGGCAGAGGTGTAAACCTCGTAACTGTAGCCCAACATTATGCCGTGAACCTTGCCTCCTATAAGGAACGTCACTGAGTTGGTAGGGCTGTAGGCTATGCCGCCATACATTAGTTTATTGTCGTTTTGATACACCAGTCGACTGGTTACGTCGGCTCGCCATGCGGTCATGTCGGTGCGTCCGAGGGCTGATGTCTTTATTGTTAGAAACGGATTTCTTAACTTTATATTGTATCCGCCTGTTAAATAATAGGTTCTGTCTATTTGTAGTTGATTGGTTTCGCCCAGTTCTATCAGTGGGGCGTTAAGGTGCTGTGCCGACACGCCCACATACCATCGGCTGCCATAGTTGTAATAGATGCCTGCCGACAGGTCTATGCCGTTGCCTTTAATGTCAGACGTGGCAAAGGCGGGGTCGTTGCCCTGTGCGAGGTCCACCTTAGAGCCTTTGAAGTCTTCGCTTATCAATCTAGCCTGAGCGCCCACCGACACCATGCCACCTGCCAACCTGTGTTTGTAGGCATACTGTACGCTTAGGCGCTGATGGGTAAACAAACCAATCTGGTCGTTTGCCAGTTGCAGGCCGGCTCCGTGTTTTGCTCTTAAGAACTTGAATGGGGCATCAATGCCAATGTACATTGTGCGAGGATTGTTCTCAAACCCAGCGAAGTTCAGCGCGTAAGTTCCCGCTATGTTCAGCTTGTCTTCCTTGCCCACAGCACCGGCATTGAACGAAGGCTCTAAGTCAAAGTAGTGGCTAAACGTCACGTCATACTGCGCCGACGCCTCTCGTGGTAGCGCCAGTAAACAAATGGTTAATATGACATAAATCGCTCTTTGCATAGCATTCGTCAGATTCTTATCTTCAGTCCCCCTATATATAAGGTGTAGTCATTGTAACATGACAAAAGGTGAAAAAGTGAGGCCGGCAAGTAGCCTGCTCTGATTATAAACGTCAGACGGCTGTTATTATTGCCATTATCGCTTCACTTTTTTACCTTCAGTCGAAAGCTGCAATCAGTGGTTGATGCTCTGTGTATTGTTATTGGTTGAATGTGTCTAACTTTTATATAGAAACAAATATATAGACATAAAAACTGGCGAGGCAAACATCTGAGATGTTGTTGCCTCGCCGGTCTTTTGTTGTTGTATTACCAATGATTTTAATATAGCCTTTGGCGATATTAAGTTTCCGTTAATACTCATCCTCGTTGAAAAGGAAGTCATCTTTAGAAGGATAGTCAGGCCATAGGTCTTCTATGCTTTCGTATTCTTCACCTTCATCTTCTATTTCTCTGAGATTTTCTAATACTTCCAATGGCGCACCAGAACGTGTGGCGTAGTCGATAAGCTCATCTTTAGTAGCTGGCCATGGTGCATCTTCCAGTTTTGACGCTAATTCAAGAGTCCAATACATAAATAATTAGGTTTTAAATTGCTATTCTGTTGTTAGGAGTTTTCTGGGCCCCTTCTTAATTTTGCGCAAAGGTAGTAAAATCATCTGTATATGCAAATAATCGGCGCACATTTTTTGTACTTCTTTTGCGGGTTGCGGATAAAACCTCTACTTTTGTACCATAAACAATTACGATTTATTAAAAATGTTATTATTATCAACCTTCTCTTTTGTTGTAAGTGTATGTAATTCTCTGAACGTGCAGCGCCAAGACGAGCCTGTGGTATTCCCGATTGGGGATAAGTCGGTTAGCGCAGTCGTGGTGACGTGCGACGGCAAAGAGATAGCCAGCCAGATAGACGACCTCAACGGCGATGGCGTTTATGACGAAGTCTGTTTCCTTGCCGACCTTAAAGCAAAGGAAACAAAACAATATCAGATAACCTATTACGATGACAGGGCGCAACGGCAATATCCGAGCCGAGTTTATGCCGAACTGCTGCTGAGAAAGCCTCGGCTGCAAAAGCGCCAAGAACCAGAGAGTGCGTTCATCAGGGAACTAACGTTTCGTGGTGACGTTGATTCGTACAGCTACTGCCAGCATCACGGAGTGGCTTTTGAGAGTGAACTATGTGCCTTTCGCATATATTTTGATAAGCGCCAGACCATTGACGCGTGGGGCAAACACAAGCGCCAGCTTGAGCTGGAAGTTACGCAGTTTTACCCCACTGCCGAACAGAAGCAGCAGGGATATGGCGATGACGTGCTTTGGGTGGGCAACACCTTTGGCGCAGGTTGCCTGCGTGGGTGGAACGGCAAGCCGCTGATGATAGAGCCGACCGCTTGGCGCACTCAGAGGGTCATTGCGACTGGTCCGCTGAGAACTATCGTTGATGTGGTTGACGAAGGCTGGCAGCCAATAGCCGATAAGCAGCCCATTACGATGACTACACGCTATACCATGTACGCAGGTCATAGAGACGTGCAGATAGATGCTATATATAATAAGGTGGTAAGCGACTACCAGTTCTCCACTGGCGTAATAAACATTCCGAACTCTACCGAGATAAAGAGCGAGGGACTGCGCGCCTGTTGGGGCACTGCTTCGCCATCGGGCAAGAACGACACCATAGCCGAGCATCAGCAAACGGTAGGTCTTGCGGCGTTTGTGCCTAAGCAGTATCTTGCCGGAACCAGTGATGACGACCCCGATAACCTTACGCTTGTGATGGCTACACCCACCAAGTCGCTTAGGTATTACATAGCCTTCGCATACAAAGGTGAAGAGGTGGGCATTGGCAGTGCCAAAGAGTGGAAAGCGTGGCTTGAGAATTGGAAAAAGCGATTGCTTAATCCCGTAATAAAGGTGTTTCCCTCTGAAAAATAGGCATTCTCCTATTGCGCTAACGGAATAAATGCTTAATTTTGTCACAAACTAAATAATAACGGAGGACTAAATATGAAAAAGCAAACGATGATATTGGCACTTGCGGGCGCTATGTTGCTTACTGCCTGCAACACTCAAACAGGTGCCGGCGCTTACGTTGGCGCAAGTCTTGGCTCGGTTCTTGGAAGTGCCATTGGCGGAATAGTGGGTGGCCCGCGCGGCTCTGACATTGGCACGGTCGTCGGCATGGCTGGCGGAGCTGCCGTTGGAGCGGCTGCTGCCGACGCTGCTCAGAAGAAATACGAGCCTGCCGACAGATACAGCGACAACACCGATGACTATGGCCGTGGTGGCAATGACTGCGCCAACGGTAGTGGCTTTGATGAAACCAACAGCGGCGACGACCGTCTTTACGATTTCCAAAGCAGCGACTACCAGCCCGGCTATCAGCCCGACAATAAGGCGGTGCTGCCCGAACGAAGTACCGTTGAACGCATTGGCACTCTGCGCTATGCCCCACAGATAGTTATACGCAACGCTCGCTTCATTGACAGCGACGGTGATAACTGCATTTCGCGAGGCGAAGTCTGCAAACTCATTTTTGAGGTTCACAACACGGGGTCAACTACTCTCTACGACGTGGTGCCAACAGTTGTTGACGCAACTAATAACAAGCAAATTAACATTTCGCCGAGCGTCCATGTAGAGCGTATATTACCCGGTGGCGGCATACGCTACACCGCAGCAATCAAGGGAGGCAACCGACTGAAAAACGGCAGAGTTTGCATTCGTGCGAGTGTCGTTCAGGGCGAAGAGGCTGTTTCTAAAGTGTCAGAGTTTAATATTACTACCAAGAAATGAAGAAACTTTTAACGATTTTACTACTCGCCGTAACCAGCCTTTCGGTTAGGGCGGCAGAGTTGAAGTGGTATATCCAAAATGATTCCACGCATGAGCGAATGTTGGTGAGCGAAGTGGCTTACTCGTTTGTCTCTGACTATTCAGCCACGTTTTGCGTGGTAGGCACTGACGGTGCCATTCTGACTGATGTGTCGTCGGCGTCGTTTGTTCAGTTAGACCCTTCTACGGGCATCGGCAAAACCGCAACGAAAGATGCCGATATAAAGCCGGTACAAGTGGGCGGCACGCTTACCGTTAGTGGCATTAAGCAGCAGGGCGAAGTGGCCGTTTACAGCCTCAATGGCGTGAAGGTGGCAAGCGCTAAAGCTATTGGCGGCAGTGTTGATGTGAACGTTCAATGTTTGCCAACGGGCGTTTACATATTACGAGTTGGCAACACCTCGGTAAAGATAATGAAACAATAACACATACTGATAATGAAACTACGCTACGCAATATTTTCGCTCGCTCTCTGCGCTTGCTTTCTGCAGGCAGAGGCGCAATACATTATATTAAGAGGTAATGGCAGAACCGTTAACTACAACAATCCGTTGAAGTTTGCCAGCAACGACACCATGAGCAGCCTTACTGCCAACGGCAGTTACAATAATAACCTAAGGCTCACTAACATTAAGTCGATAACCGTGCAGTCAATGACCGACCGCTTCGCAAAGTACACTGCGCCAACTTATGCCGATTATTACATAAGTCAGGCGAGTTGGAGCGACCGCTCGAAATGGAATCTCGCGAATGTTCACGACCCTACGGTCATGCGAGCTTCTGACGGCTACTATTACATGTATCAGACTGATGCCTCTTACGGCAATGCCCACGACGGCAACGGACATTTCTTTTGCCGCCGCAGCAAGAACCTTGTTGACTGGGAGTTTCTGGGCTCTACGCTCAGCGAGTGCCCTAAGTGGGTGCTCGACAGTGCAAATGCCCTGCGCACCCGTATGGGTGTGCCAACCATAGCCGCCAATGATTTGGCTGTGGGCTATTGGGCACCCTGTGTGCGTCAGGTCAGCGATACGCTTTACCGCATGTACTATTGCATAGTCATTGACAACTGCTTCAAGACCGGCTCTAAAACCTATGACGGCTCTTGGGGAGGCCCTTCGTATATCGGTATGATGGAGACTAACGACCCTGCGTCAAATGTTTGGCACGACCGAGGTTACGTTATCAGCAGTTCGTCAGACAAGGCAATGAACGCTTGGGCTCGCTCAAGCGAAACCGACTATAACGCTTGGGCTCGTTGGAACGCTATTGACCCCTCTTATATCATCACGCCGGAGGGCGAGCACTGGCTCGTTTACGGCTCGTGGCATAGTGGCATAGCCGCCATACGACTTAACGCTGAGACGGGTAAGTGCGACGCTGTTTCGGGCAAAGAGCCTTGGCTGATAGGCACTGGTGCCACGACAACCTACGGCAAACTAATCTACACCCGACAGAGCGGCAGCCGCTGGCAGGGTAGTGAAGGTCCTGAGGTGATATATCGCAAGGGCGATTACTACCTGTTCTTGGCTTACGACGAGCTGTCGGTCGCTTACAACACGCGCGTGGTCCGCTCTACAAAGATTGACGGCCCTTACTACGACATCAAGGGCAATCAGGTGACGTCGGGCGGCACTGCTTATCCAATCCTCACTCACCCATATAAATTTTCTGGCGACAATGGCTGGGTAGGAATTTCCCATTGTGCTGTTTTCCAAGACGGCAACGACCATTGGTTCTTCGCTTCTCAGCAGCGACTGCCAGCTGGCGCTTATGACAACGCTTACGCCAACGCCATTATGCTGGGCGGAGTTCGCCGCATAGAGTGGACCGCCGATGGTTGGCCTATGGTTATGCCAGAGCGTTACGGCGCAGTGCCCCAACTGGAGTTTACCGCCGACTCGCTTTTGGGCGACTACGAGATAATACTATTGCAATATAACTATCAGAAGCAGCAGACATCGCGCACCTTTACGCTAAACGCCAACCACACTGTCAGCGGAACGTGGAACGCAGGTTCGCAGTGGAGTTATAACGCTTCAACCCATGTGCTGACCGTTAATGGAGAGAAACTTTACGTAAGTCGTGAGCTCGACTGGGAGGCAACGCCTCGCCGACCGACCTTTGTCTTCGCCGGCTACAATTACTCAGGCTCGGCTGCGATTACATATTGGGGGAAAAAGAAATAAGCGCCTTTCAGCGCTTATTTCTTTTTATCCCTTTCTCCCTTTGCCGATTAAACAGTGTTTAATCGCCGTTTAACAAGTGATTAAACAGTGCTTTTTATTTGTCGTTGTCAGCGTGTTCTTGCATCGAAACTATGGGGTTAGTTTTATACTTTAACTTGAAGTATGTCGTACTTTAACTTGAAGTATACTGTACTTTAACTTGAAGTATACTGTACTTTAACTTGAAGTATATTGTACTTTAACTTGAAGTATAAATACAGTTGCGGTAGATGCGATTATAAGCGGACGCTTGGCAAAAAGTTTAGGAGATTTATCAAAATGTTATATTGCGGGCTGAGCGGAAAAGCGTAACTTTGCCGAGCATATATAATATAATGTGTAGTAATTGACGACTATAGGCAATCAAGAAATAAAGACAACGGCTATAAAACGATAAATCAACGACAATTAAACAATAAAACGACAAATATGAAAAGTATATTAGACGGACGCCCACAGCTTGAGAAGACTGTTGGCGACATCGCTGAGGTGGCAGGCTATCTGTGGCAAAACGGATGGGCAGAGCGCAACGGCGGTAACATAACTGTAAACATCACCGACCAGGTTGACGACGAAATACGCAAGATGCCCGCCATCAGCGAAGTAAAGAAGATTGGCGCAAAGCTAAGCTCACTGAAGGGCTGCTACTTCTACTGCAAGGGCACGGGCAAGCGTATGCGCGATTTGGCTCGCTGGCCAATGCAGAATGGCTCGGTAATTCGCATACTTGACGACTGCGAAAGCTATGAGATTATAGCCGACGAACCGGTTATGCCAACATCTGAGCTGCCCAGTCACCTGACCGTTCACAATCATTTGATAGAGACCGGCTCTGACTATAAGGCAACACTCCACACCCACCCAATAGAGTTGGTGGCAATGAGCCATAACAAACAGATGATGGGTAAGGACGTGCTGACAAAACTCTTGTGGAGCATGATACCCGAAACAAAGGCTTTCTGTCCGCTGGGCTTGGGCATTGTGCCATATCAGTTGCCAGGCAGCGTAAAGCTGGCTGACGAGACATTGGCACAGCTCGAAGAATATGACGTGGTCATGTGGGAGAAGCACGGAGTCTTCGCTAAGGGCAAAGACATCATGGACGCTTTTGACCAGATTGACGTTCTCTCGAAGAGTGCCAAAATATACGTCAACTCAAAGGCCATGGGCTTTGAGCCAGAGGGTATGAGCGAGGCGCAGATGAAAGAAATGTCAGAGGCATTTAATCTGCCGAAGTAAAGAAAACTGCGGCTAAAAGTCTGGCATTTAGCCGGCTGAAGTAAAAAAGATAGGCAAAAGTTTGGCAATGTCACCAATATGTCGTACTTTTGCAACCGTTCAGAGGAATGAGGGGCTTCTCAGAAAGCTTCTCATTCTTTGTTTTATAAAATCAACTATGGACTATGGCGGGGAGCGAACCTCTGGCCACCGGTCCTAACGGAAAAAGTATGATAGATAAGAACTTAGTAAAAGGTATTGTAGAAGAATGGCTCGCCGACAAGGAGTATTTTCTCGTTGACGTCATGGTTAGCACGGACAATAAGATAACCGTAGAGATAGACCATGCTGACGGAGTTTGGATTGAAGACTGCGTTGAACTGAGCCGTTTCGTTGAGGACCATCTTAACCGCGACGAGGAAGACTATGAACTCGAAGTAGGCTCTGCCGGTTTGGGACAGCCGTTCAAGGTGGCTCAGCAATATATCAACTTCATAGGTAAAGACGTGGAAGTGCTCGCCGCCGACGGTATAAAGGTGCGTGGCACGCTGAAGAGCGTCGAGGGCACAAAGTTTGTCGTGGAAACCGAGGAAAAGGTTAAGGTAGAGGGCAAGAAGCGCCCTCAGAAGCAACTCGTGGGTCGCGAGTACGACATGAACGAAGTGAAATACTGCAAATACATGATAGACTTCAAATAAGAAATAAATAAAACAAAATATATTATGGTAAAAGCAAAAGATGAGAATCAGGTGAGCATGATTGATACTTTCCGTGAGTTTAAGGAGACAAAGAGTATCGACCGCACTACACTTGTAAGTGTTCTTGAAGAGAGTTTCCGTAATGTGCTGGCTAAAATCTATGGCAGCGACGAAAACTTCGACGTAATCGTTAACCCAGACAAGGGCGACTTTGAAATCTACCGCAACCGTATTGTTGTGGCAGATGGCGACGTTGAGGACGAGAACAAGCAGATAACCCTTACTGAGGCACAGAAGATAGAGCCCGACTATGAGGTAGGCGAGGAAGTGTCAGAGAAGGTTGACTTCGCTAAGTTCGGCCGCCGCGCGATACTTAACCTGCGCCAGACGCTGGCTTCAAAGATTCTGGAACTGGAGCACGACTCATTATATAATAAGTATAAGGACCGTGTGGGTCAGGTAATCACTGCCGAAGTTTATCAGATTTGGAAGCGCGAGGTAATGCTCGTTGACGAAGACAACAACGAATTGATCTTGCCAAAGGCAGAGCAAATCTCACGCGACGTTTACCACAAGAACGAGGCTATCCGTGCTATAATAAAGGAAGTTACCAACGATAACAACAATCCAAAGATTATAGTGTCACGCGCTGACCCAATGTTCTTGCAGCGTCTTATGGAAATGGAAGTTCCTGAAATCGCTGACGGTCTAGTGGCTATTCGCAAGATTGCCCGCATACCTGGTGAAAAGGCAAAGGTAGCCGTTGAAACCTTTGACGAGCGCATTGACCCAGTAGGAGCCTGCGTAGGTGTTAAGGGTAGCCGTATTCACGGCATAGTACGTGAGCTGTGCAACGAGAACATTGACGTGCTCAACTATACCGACAACATAAAGCTGTTTATACAGCGTGCTCTTGCGCCTGCCATGATAAGCAGCATAAACCTCGACGAAGAGAACAAAAAGGCCGAGGTATATCTGCAGCCAGACCAGGTAAGTCTTGCCATCGGTCGTGGCGGTACTAACATTAAGCTCGCTTCAATGCTGACCGAATATACCATCGACGTATTCCGTGAGGTAAGCGAAAGCGATGAGGAAGATATCTACTTAGATGAGTTTAACGACGAGATTGACCAGTGGGTTATCGACGCTATTAAGTCAATCGGACTTGATACAGCCCGCCAGGTGCTCAACGCTCCTAAGGAAATGCTTGTTGAAAAGGCTGACCTTGAGGAAGAGACTGTAAACAACGTAATTGACGTGCTGAAAGCAGAGTTTGAGCGCGACGACGTTGAACAGTAAACAATCACAGAGAGTAGAAATCATCGTTAAACAATAAAACGAAAAAGTAAAGAAACAAAGCACATGAGTATCAGATTAAATCAGGCATTAAGAGAACTAAACATAGGACTTCAAACGGCAGTTGATTTCCTACAGAAAAAGAAAGAGTTGGGCGAGGTAAAGGCCGAGCCGAGCTTCAAACTGAACGACGACCAGTACAAGGCGCTTGAAGAGGCTTTCAAGCAAGATGCTAACGTCAAGAATGAAGCCGAAAAACTCTTTGTGAAGAAGCCAAAGGAGAAGAAAGCTGCACCAAAGCCAACGGTTGAAAGTGCAGACGACCTTTTGCCTTCAAAAGACCGTCAGCATTATACCCCATTGGGCAAGATTGACCTTGATGGCGGAAAACAGAAAGCTGAGAAGAAGGAGGCATCTGTTGCTCCTGTAGCAGATAAAAAGAAAGCGCCAAAGGCTGCTGCCGAAAGCCCTAAGGCGGAAGTGAAGAAAGAAAAGGCTGAGGCTACTGCTAAGCCAGCTGAGAATAAAGCCGAAGTTAAGGCCGAGCAGCCAAAGAAACAGCCTAAGGCAGAAAAACCAAAGGTTGAGGCTGAACAAAAGCCCGCTGAACAGGTTGAGCAGAAAGATGCAAACGTGTTCCAGTTGAAGAGCGAGAAGAAGATTCTGAACGCTCCTAAGGTAAACGTGCTCGGAAAGATTGACCTTGACTCGCTCAACCAAACCACTCGTCCTAAGAAAAAGTCGAAGGAAGAGCGTCGCAAAGAGCGTGAAGAGCGCTATCGCAACAATGGCGGTGCTGAGGGTGGCGAGCGCAAAAAGCGCGTACGCATCAACAAAGAGCGCGTAAACATTGAGGACGCCGCTAAGCAGGCTACCAAAGACAGCGCCAAGGCTCAGGCTCAGAAGAACAAGAAGAATAAGAAAAAGAACCGCAAGCCGCTTGAGGTGAACGAAGAGGACGTGGCACGTCAGGTAAAAGAGACGCTCGCACGTCTGACGGAAAAGGGTCAGAACAAGAAGGCTGCCAAGTATCGCCGTGAGAAGCGCGACGCTATTCAGGAGCGCATGAACGAGGAGGCTCTGGCAGAGAAGAAAGAAAGCAAGACGCTGAAGCTGACGGAGTTCGTGACCGTTTCAGAGTTGGCTACTATGATGGACACCGACGTAAACAAGGTCATCAGCACCCTTATGAGTGTTGGCATCATGGTGTCAATCAACCAGCGCCTCGACGCCGAAACCATCAACCTTGTGGCTGACGAGTTTGGCTATAAGACAGAATATGTCAGCGCGGAGGTGCAGGAGGCGGTAAGCGAGGAAGAGGACGATGAAAACGACCTCATACCACGTGCGCCAATCGTAACCGTCATGGGCCACGTTGACCATGGTAAAACTTCGCTGCTTGACTACATTCGACAGACAAATGTAATTGCCGGCGAGGCAGGTGGCATTACACAGCACATCGGCGCTTACAACGTAACGCTCGATAATGGCAAGAAGATTACCTTCCTTGATACTCCTGGTCACGAGGCGTTTACCGCCATGCGTGCCCGTGGTGCTCAGATGACCGATATCGCCATCATCATCATTGCAGCCGACGACAGCGTCATGCCTACCACCAAGGAGGCTATCGCTCACGCACAGGCTGCTAACGTGCCAATGGTATTCGCCATCAACAAGATTGATAAGCCGGGTGCTAACCCAGACAAGATACGTGAAGACCTCTCTCAGATGAACCTTTTGGTTGAAGAGTGGGGCGGCAAGTATCAGTGCCAGGAGATTAGTGCCAAGAAGGGTATCGGCGTAAAGGAGCTGCTTGAGAAAGTGCTGCTTGAGGCTGAAATGCTCGACCTCAAGGCCAACCCTAACCGCAAGGCTACCGGTTCAATCGTTGAGTCGTCGCTCGACAAGGGTCGCGGTTATGTGTCAACCGTATTGGTAAGCAACGGTACGCTGAAGGTGGGCGACATCGTGCTGGCTGGAACAAGTTTCGGTCGTGTAAAGGCTATGTTCAATGAGCGTAACCAAAACATCGACGGCGTAAAGCCAGCCGAGCCAGCTATAATACTTGGTTTGAACGGTGCGCCACAGGCAGGTGACCAGTTCCACGTAATGGACACCGAGCAAGAGGCTCGCGAGATTACCAACAAGCGCGAGCAGTTGCAGCGTGAACAGGGCCTGCGCACTCAGAAGCGTCTTACCCTGTCTGACATTTCTCACCGTATCGCACTCGGCTCATTTAAGGAACTTAACATCATCGTCAAGGCCGACACCGACGGCTCTGTTGAGGCTCTCAGCGACTCGTTCATCAAGCTGTCAACCGAGAAGATTATGGTCAACGTCATCTTCAAGGGCGTGGGTCAGATTTCAGAAAACGACGTAACCCTTGCCGACGCTTCTGACGCTCTCATCATCGGCTTCCAGGTACGTCCTTCGGCTGCCGCTCGTAAGTTGGCCGACCAGCAGGGCGTTGAAATAAACACCTAC
>CAZPNJ010000036.1:3026-12574 GCA_964587765.1 uncultured Prevotella sp. | reverse complement strand
AATTATGGCGTTTGGCTTTGACCTTACACCTTATATTAAAGAGTGCGATAACCTTATTGAGGTGCGCACCGACAACGATTGGCATTACCATGAACAAGCAACCGGCTCTACATTTCAGTGGAACGACCGCAATTTTTACGCAAACTATGGCGGACTAAACAAGAATGTAAAACTTCACATAATGCCACTGATATACCAGACTTTGCCTCTTTACAGTAATCTTGGTACTACCGGGCAATATATTAATGCCACCAATTTTGACATAAACCATCATAAGGCAACAGTTAACGTTGAAACCGAGGTCTTTAATGCCTGTGATAAAACCGCAGAATTGGCATATACAGTAATCGTAAGTGAGTATAATGGTAAGGAAATAGCACATATAAACGGTGGAACACAAACAGTTAAGGCTGGCGCAAAGGCTGTTCTGAAAACAAGTAAGCGCTTGCATGGACTGCATTTCTGGAGCTGGGGCTATGGCTATCTTTATAAAGTGAAGACAATAATAACCGCTAAAAAACTAAATATTAAAGACACTGTTGAAACCGTAACAGGTTTCAGAAAGACTGATTTCACCGAAGGTTTTTTGCGTTTGAACGGTCGTGGCATAATGATGCACGGATATGCTCAGCGCAGTACAAATGAATGGGCTGGCGTGGGTGTTGATGTGCCGGCATGGTTGTCAGACTATAGTAACAAAATGCTCGTTGAAAGCGGGGGAAATCTCGTCCGTTGGATGCACGTAACTCCGTCGAAACAAGATGTTGAAAGTTGCGACAGAGTAGGGCTTATTCAGGCAATGCCAGCCGGAGATTCTGAAAAAGACGTTGAAGGTCGCCGTTGGCAACAGCGCCTTGAAGTTATGCGCGATGCTATAATATACAATCGCAATAACCCAAGTGTGGTGTTCATTGAGTGCGGGAACAAAGGTATAAGTCGTGACCACATGTTGCAAATGAAACAAATACGCGATTTATACGACCCGTATGGCGGCAGAGCAATAGGTTCGCGCGAGATGCTTGACATACAGGAAAGCGAATATGGCGGTGAGATGCTTTATGTAAATAAGAGCGACAGCCGTCCAATGTGGATGATGGAATACTGCCGTGACGAGTCGATGCGCCGTTATTGGAACGCCTGGACCTATCCATATCATGCTGAGGGAGCCGGGCCTCGCTATCGTAATACTGCCGCCACAGCTTACAATCACAATCAAGATGAGTTTTGCGCTGAGCTTGTGCGCAGATGGTATGACTATTGGCACGAACGTCCCGGACAGGGAACAATGGTCAATGCCGGTGGTACTAAGATTGTTTTTTCAGACACGCAAACTCATGGTAGAAGCGAGGCTAACTATCGATTGAGTGGTGTCGTTGACCCGATGAGGGTCAAGAAAGACGCGTTTTTCGCTCAACAAGTAATGTGGGACGGTTGGGTAGATGATTTGAAACCCCACACGTATATAGTCGGCCATTGGACATACACCGATGAGGTGAAGCGACTTTCGGGTGGTGTTAAACAGTTTGTTGTGCCAACAATTTATGTGGTTTCATCGGGAGATAGTGTGTGTCTTTACGTTAATGGCGAGCCATTGAAGATATGTGGCGAGCGTTCAAATCATTTCTTATACACATTCCGCAACGTACCATACTCGGCTGGCTCGATAAAAGCCGTTTCTTTCGATAAAAACGGCAAGGAATTAAGCTCTGACGAGAAGTTTACGGCTGGCAAAGCTGTGGGCATACGCCTTACGCCAATAACTAATCCAAATGGCTGGCGTGCCGATGGTTCGGACGTGGCATTGATAGATGTGGAGGCCGTTGATAAGGAGGGCAGAAGATGTCCGACTGATTTTTCAACCATACAATTCCATGTTGAGGGAAATGCTGAGTGGAGAGGCGGCATCGCTTACGGTGAAAATAATCATGCGTTAGATAGCATTTTGCCCGTTGAATGCGGCATAAATCGCATTTTGTTGCGCTCAACCACTCATAGCGGAAGCGTGAAACTTACGGCAAGCTCAAAGAGACTCGGTAGCGCAAGCATTGAACTAAAGACAAAACCTTTCAGTTGTGCAGGTGGATTGTCAACTTGTATGGCTGATGAAGGCGTAAAGCCATCGCTTGATAGAGGCGAAACTCCAGCTAAGCCTTCTTTTCACCAAGGGGCATTAGACGTAAAAGTCGCTAAAGTAGAGGCGGGCAGTAATACGGAATCAAGCCGTTTTACCATAGATAAAAACGAAATTTCTTCTTGGAAGAGCAGTGGTAAAGACGGTGAAAACTGGATTTGCTATCATTTATCAGAGCCAACTATTGTTAATGAGATTAGTCTTAAACCATATAGTTTCCGCAATACAAGTTATCCTATCGAGATTTATGCAGACGATAGCCTTGTGTTTCGTGGCTATACACCTATAACTTTAGGCTACTCTCGCATAACATTAAAGCCGATGAAAGCGGCAAAAATCACAATTAAAAGCATAGGAAAAACCATTTCGGGCAGTGAGTTCACGCAAATCTCGGAACTCGACCCTCGCAACAATGAACATTCTGCACGCAAAGGTTCTTCGGCTCTGCAAATAATAGAGTTGCAGCTTATTCACCAACTGTGATTATTTGTTTTGTGATGCTTTCAGTAGCTGACGAGTGTCTTCAAGAATGGATATAAGTTCGCTGGCAGATGTAGCTCGCAACATGGCAATGCGCGTCTGACGGAAGTCGGGTATGCCTTTGAATATAGGCGAAGCAGCCAAATGGCGTCGGGTGTGCAAAATTCCGCGCAACTCTACTTCTGCCTCGCTTTTGCATTTTGCGCCCTGCATTTTGCGCACATTATTTATATTTATGTTGAGTTGCTCTTTCAGTACGTCAATTTTTTCGTCAATGGTCAGTTCGTTTGGCTCGGAAACACCATCGATGAAGTCGCGCATTTCACGGAATATCCACGGACGACCAAACGTAGCTCGCCCAACCATAACTGCATCTACGCCGTAAGTGTTGAAGGCATTGAGTGCTTCTTCTTTTGTGGTAATGTCGCCATTGCCAATTATTGGAATGTGAATACGTGAATTATTTTTCACACGACCAATGAGAGTCCAGTCGGCAGAACCTGTGTACATCTGCGCACGAGTGCGCCCATGAATGGTAAGTGCCTGAATACCGCAGTCTTGCAGTTGCTTTGCCAGTTCCTCAATAATAAGGTTGTTTGCGTCCCACCCAAGTCGTGTTTTTACCGTTACTGGCGTGTTTACGGCTTTTACTACTTCGCGAGTTATTTCAAGAAGCAAAGGAATGTTGCGCAACATGCCCGAACCAGCGCCTTTGCCTGCCACTTTCTTTACGGGACAGCCAAAGTTCAAGTCTATTATGTCTGGTTGAGCCTGCTCTACAATACGAGCCGCCTCAACCATTGAATCAACGTCTTTCCCGTATATCTGAATGCCTACGGGGCGCTCAATGTCGCTGATAGTGAGTTTTGCCTTAGTTGCAGCCACGTCACGAATAAGTGCGTCGGCAGAAACAAATTCGGTGTAAACCATTGACGCTCCAAAGCGTTTGCACAACTGTCTGAAGCCTATATCCGTTACGTCTTCCATAGGTGCGAGGAAGAGAGGATGTGTTCCAAAGTCTATATTTCCTATTTTCATTTGCAATTATTAGTTGATTAAGTGTACCATGTTGCCTGCCAGAATTCTTACTATGCCCTTCATTTCGAGCATAAACAAGCGAGATGACAGAGCGCTGGCGCTTATGCCAAGGGTGGCTGACATAGTGTTTACATGTTGGTCGTTGTTTTCGCTGAGCAAGTCAACAATAGGTTTCTCGTCTGTTGTAAGGTCGGGAAACAGTTGGCGCTCAACACCTTGTCGCTTTGCATCGGCTATTTGTTTGGCAGGTGTCCAGCCAATATCTTCCATAAAGTCATGAGCCGAGGTGATAAGCGATGCCATGTTGTTGCGAATAAGTCGGTTGCAACCTTCGCTCATGGGTGAGCCAACGGCTCCAGGGAATGTCATTGTTTCGCGACCATACTCTTGTCCTAAACGCATTGTCACGAGTCCGCCGCCATGGATAGCGCTTTCTACCAATACAACGGCGTCAGACAATCCGGCGATAATGCGATTGCGCTGTAAGAAGTTAAGGCGTTCGGGGCGAGTTGCCGACATATATTCGGTGAGTATTCCGCCGTTTTTTACCATTTTAGCGGCATCTGTGCGATGAACAGATGGATATATCGTGTCAAGTCCATGGGCCAACACACCGATAGTGGGCATATTGTTTGCCATTGCCTCGCGATGTGCGCAGATGTCTGTGCCATAGGCAAGTCCGCTAACGATAATCGCATCGGGGCATAACTGTGTCATGTCGTTAATGAAATGGTGTATTATGTCGGCACCATAGCTGGTGTTGCGGCGTGTGCCCACGATTGAAATCATGTGGGTGGCGTTAAGATCAGCCGTACCACGATAGTATATAACGATAGGTGCGTCGGCACAGTTGCGCAGGCGCTGAGGATATGTCTCATCGTTATAGCATATAATTTGTACATGGTGCTTTTGCGCCCACTCATATTCCTGCTCTGCCCTGGCTATGTGGTCGCCAATGGTTGTCAGCTCGGTGCGAAGTTTGTCCGAGGCACTTGGCAGAATTTGACGAATATCTTGGCGGTTGTCAACAACGGCAGAGGCGCTGCCGGCTTCGGTGTAAAGCTCGCAGATGTCTGTCGCCTTGAAGTAACCAAGGCGAGAAAGTGCCATTGTGTTTATTATCTCTTTATAATCCATCAGGAGTTTTCCGTTTCAGATATTCATAACCTATGCGGCAGCGCAGACATTCCTTGCGGTCACAATATTGGCGTTTCAGTTGTATCAGCGCCTGGCTATCAGCGGCAGAGTCGGCTTTAAGTCCACATTCTTGCCATAAGCGCACTATGCAGTTGTCTTCAACCTGCACCTGTTCCAACAGGTCAAAGGCTTTATCGCACAACTTGTCGTCTTTCTTATGCCTGCCGTATGCGAAGAGCATAGGTACAACGGCATGTAGTATTAGTGAATTAAGCGATAGCGCTGACAGATTCTTTTCGCTTTGGGTACTCTCAGAACCGAATATATAGTGAGTTTGCCAATAAGTTGACGCATGGGCTTGAAGCAGTTGTTTTATGTCGTTAATGCTATCTGCTTCAACTATAGCGCTAAGTCCACATTTGCCAAGAGTATATAGTTGTGCCAATTGTGATAGCCTTATCGTTGGAAAGTTCTGAGGGCGAAGTCTGAGAAAGTTCCACATCTTATAATCCATCTCGCTTAGGTGGAACTTTTTTTTCAGGAAAGCATATTCACTGCACAGTTTCAGAAAATACTCATCATTAAGAGCCTGCTGGCGATAACGCTCTGGAATGGATTCTACGCTAAGTAATCCTGCTTGACCCATAAACATTGCTTCTATCTGCAGTTCGTTATCGCGATGGTGAGCGGCAGCTGAAAGTTGCACCACGCTTGCCCACTGTTCAAAAGCATCGCCGTTTTTGCCAAATCCAAAGCAACGGGCTAATGTCGCAAAGAAACCAGCCTCCCACGAGTCGTCTTGCAAATGCACACGGTGCAGTATGGCATCAGTCTTTTGTTCAAGACGCTCTACCTGTAGCGCATTTAGCCATGAGTGAATCATAATGTTTGGTAAATCGGGTATTATGGCGTGGCATGGTGGATATTTGTCTTCTCTGAGCAGTTGTTTGTAATTGTCGTTAATGGCGGCAGGCACGCTTAGTTGCAACTGCGGCAGTTTGTTGCCTTTGCTGGTAATCGCTTCGGCATCGATAATAGTGCATACATGCAACACCACATTGTCATAACGTGGGTCACGGTCGTGATGGTGTACAAACCAGTCGCTTGCCTTGTCGTGCAGTTCTATGTTTCCCACCCACAGCGTACCGTCAACTTTAATCTTTGCATTAAAGAAGTCGGGGCCTGCATCATGATTGTGCAATCCCACGTCAATAACCTCTACGCTGCGCCCATCGGTTGTTAGCAGTTCGTGAAGCGGAAACATCTTATGTCGCCAACAATAGTGTAACAACAATTCCATACAAGGTGCAAATTTAATAAAAAAAAGATTATTTTTTTTGCTAAAAGAGTAGTAATAAGTAACTTTGCCCAAACGTTTTGCAAACAAGAATATGAAATTAGCATTGATAGGTTACGGCAAAATGGGCAAAATGATAGAACAAATAGCCCTCAGCCGCGGACATGAAATCGTCAGCATTATTGACATTGACAACCAACAAGACTTCGATAGTAAAGAATTTGCTTCAGCTGACGTAGCAATAGAATTTACAAATCCAACAGCTGCTTACGATAATTATCTTAAAGCCTTTAAGCACAATGTAAAAGTGGTTAGCGGCTCTACGGGTTGGCGTGCCGAGCATCAGGCCGATGTTGAACGCATGTGTCAGAAAGAGGGGCAAACTTTGTTCTGGGCAAGTAACTTCAGTGTTGGCGTAGCGATATTCTCTGCCGTAAATAAATATTTGGCTAAGATAATGAACAAGTTCCCCGGTTACGATGTAAGCATGGAGGAAACTCACCATATACATAAACTTGACGCACCGTCAGGCACCGCCATAACACTTGCCGAGGATATTATTGACAACTTAGACCGTAAGTCAAGTTGGGCTAAGGGCGAGCAGCATCTTGCCGATGGCTCTGTTGAAGGCAGTAACAATGTAGCGGAAGAATTGTTGCCAATAGCCAGCATACGTCGCGGTGAAGTGCCTGGTATTCACAGCATAAGTTATGATTCAGAAGCCGATAAAATAACTATAACCCACGACGCACATTCGCGCAAAGGCTTCGCATTGGGCGCTGTGTTGGCAGCTGAATATACTGCCGAACATACAGGACTGCTTACTACCAGTGACCTGTTTAAATTCTAACTCCCTACAGACAAGCAACAATGATTGATAAAGAAAAAGCAAAGCTGAACATGAAAGTGCAATGGACAAAATTTGTCATTGTGCTGGTATTATATCTTTTATTCTTGTTTTGGGTAAAAAGTTGGCTCGGGCTGATTGTAATACCTTTTATTTTTGACGTTTATATAACCAAGAAGATACGTTGGCAATGGTGGAAGGACTCTGAAGGCCCCGTGCGTTTTATTATGTCATGGGTAGATGCCTTGGTGTTTGCCTTGGTAGCGGTTTATTTCCTCAACCTGTTTTTCTTCCAAAACTATGTCATTCCATCAGAATCTCTTGAAAAGAGTCTTCTGACGGGTGACTATTTGTTTGTGTCAAAGGTTAGTTATGGTCCTCGCATACCACAGACTCCGTTGTCAATGCCGTTAACCCAACATACATTGCCAATTATCAATACGAAGTCTTATATAGAGTGGCCTCATTGGGACTATCGCCGTGTAAAGGGACTTTGCAATGTCGAACTTAACGATATCGTAGTCTTCAATTATCCTGCCGGTGATACTATAATGACCGAAGACCGCTATCAGGCTGCCGATTACTATCAGGCTGCTTACACTTTGGGTGCGCAGATTCTTGAGGCAAACGGTATTATGCAAATGTCTGTTGATAGCCTTAACGCAATTCAGCAGCGCCAGTATTTTGACTTGGCTTACACTGCCGGCAGAAACTACATACTTAACAACCCTCACGAGTATGGTTCTATAAGCAGTCGTCCTACCGACCGTCGTGAAAACTATGTAAAGCGTTGTGTAGGCTTGCCGGGCCAGACACTTCAGATAAAGAATCGAATAGTTTATCTTGACGGTAAGCCAAATAAAGAACCCGACAATGTGCAATACACATATTACGTTAAGTTGAAACAAAACCTCAGCGATGAGATAATGCAGGAACTGGACATTTCTATCAACGATTTGCAAATGCTTAACGAGCAGGGCGTAATGCCGCTTACCAACCATGCGGCTAAGGTGTTGAGGTCAAGAAAAGACCTTGTCGAGAACATACGTCTTAACGATGATGTAATTCAGGGCGATATGCTTTATCCGCTTAATGCCGTTACCGGTTGGACACGCGACAATTATGGTCCGATATGGATTCCTAAAAAGGGTGCAAAAGTTAAACTTGACATTAACAACATAGCCATATATGAGCGCCCAATAAAGGTGTATGAGGGCAATGACCTGAAGGTTGTAAATGGTCAGATTTATATCAATGGCAGACTGGCAGACAGCTACACCTTTAAGATGGACTATTACTGGATGATGGGTGACAACCGTCATAATTCCGCAGATTCAAGATATTGGGGCTTCGTGCCTGAAGACCATATCGTTGGTAAGCCTATATTTATATGGTGGAGTAGCGACCCCGACCGCCGTGGCTTCGGTGGCATTAGATGGAGTCGTCTGTTCCGTTTTGTTGATAATATAAAATAAGGTATAGTCAATGAGTAAGGCTCTGCTCTCTACGACCTATTTCGGCCCGGTGCAATGGTATCAGAAGTTGCACCGCCATTGCGAGTGCCAGATAGAGCAGTACGAGTCATTTGTCAAGCAAACTTATCGCAATCGTTGCGTCATCGCCACAGAGGCAGGAGCTCAAACTCTTACCCTGCCCGTTGAGCATGGGGCAAAACTCATGCGCGATATTCGGATCAGCGACCATGGCGAATGGCGACACCTTCACTGGCAAGCACTGAAGTCAGCTTACGGCGAAAGCCCATTCTTTGAGTTTTACGCTGACGATATACGCCCATTTTTCGAGCGCAAGTGGAACTTCCTCTTGGATTATGAGATGGAGATAACCAATAAGATGTGCGAACTCTTGGGCGTTGAGGCTAATGTAACTCTTACCAGTGAGTTTGAGAAAGAGCCACTTGATGTAATTGATTATCGCAATGCCATTACGCCTAAGCACCCACAGATCGATGCTGACTTTACATCAAGAGAGTATTACCAGGTGTATAAGCAGCGTCACGGATTTATAGCCAACCTCAGTATTCTTGATTTGCTTTTTAACGAAGGCAATGAGGCTATATTGTATCTGCGATAATCTTAAAAACAGCTATCATATAACATTATTATAAATTAAAAAGTAAAGATTATGAAAATCAAAAATCTAAAAGTTGCATCTATTGCTTTGGCAGGCACACTGCTGACTTCATCGTGTGTTGGCTCATTTGGTTTGTTCAACACGTTGGCAAATTGGAACAAAAAAGCTACCAACAGTAAGTTCCTTAATGAACTTATCTTCATTGTTATTTCACCAGCTTACGCTTTTTGTACCACAGTTGATGCTCTCGTGCTAAACTCTATTGAGTTCTGGACAGGCGACAACCCATTGGCTGCAAACATCGGCAAAACAAAGACAATCATCGGTGAGGACGGACGCTCTTATGCCGTAACAACTCTGAAGAATGGCTACGACGTTAAGACTCCGGACGGTAAAAACATTCTGCTGTCTTACGACAAAACTACAAAGACATGGAGCCAGACTATGGACGGCAAGAAGGTTGATATGATTCACTTCAACGAAGACGGCACTATCAAGGCTTATCTTCCACAGGGTGGTTCTATCGA
>CAZPNJ010000036.1:2111-3016 GCA_964587765.1 uncultured Prevotella sp. | reverse complement strand
CTTCCAGCTGCGTATGGCTGTTAACGACGGCACATATTTCGCATTTAACAAGTAATCATCTGATATGAGAAAAGTAATTGGCATCGGTGAAACTGGTCTCGACATTATCTTTCGCAATGACCAACCCATAAGCTCGCTTCCCGGAGGCTCCACTTATAATGCGTGTATCTCTTTGGGCAGAGTTGGCGTAAATGTTGCGTTCATAAGCGAAACGGGCGACGACCATATAGGTACTGTCATCTGCAACCATCTGCGTGAGAATGGTGTTGACTGCTCTGGCGTAAACATCTGCCAAGGGCGTAAGACATCTCTCTCGCTTGCATTCTTAGACCAAAACAACGATGCCAATTACATCTTTTATAAGGACCACGACAACGACCAGCTGGAACTGGCAATGCCTCAGATAAATACTGATGACATTCTGCTGTTGGGGTCTTATTACGCTCTTAACCCTATAATCAGACCACAGGTAGAAAGTCTGCTCCGCCAAGCTCGCGACAGGGGCGCCATCATTTATTATGACGTGAACTTTCGCAAATCTCATGCCCATGAGGTGTTGCGATTGCGCCCAAACTTAATCGAAAACTTAGAGTATGCCGATATAGTGCGAGGCAGTAGCGACGACTTCCGTTACCTATATAATAATACCAATGCCGAACAAATTTACAAGCAGGAAATATCTTTCTACTGCAAGAACTTTATCTTCACTTCTGGCGCAAAGCCTATAGAAGTGTTCGCGCGTGAGAATGTGCGTGAACAGATTGACGCCTTGCCCACCGATACGGTTAGCACTATCGGCGCTGGCGACAACTTCAACGCAGGTTTCATATATGGCTTAATCCGTGAGGGTGTCACTCATACCGACTTGCAGCAGGGGATAGACTCTAAACTATGGCAGAAGATTG
>CAZPNJ010000036.1:0-2101 GCA_964587765.1 uncultured Prevotella sp. | reverse complement strand
TACGGCCAGCTCTTTTCGCGGGAATGCTGTAAGAGCATCAATAATTATATCTCCACCGAATTTGGGGAGCAACTTAAAAACTAATTTATGACATTTCAGGAATTGGGCGTTAACGCTAATATTATTAACGCCATTGAAGAGATAGGATTTGAACGTCCTATGCCCGTACAGGAAGCAGTTATACCATACCTCTTGGAGGGCGAAAATGATGTTGTGGCACTTGCCCAAACGGGCACTGGCAAAACCGCCGCCTATGGTATTCCACTCGTTCAGCAAACTCATGTTAAGGATAAAACCACTCAGGCGCTTATCCTCAGCCCTACGCGCGAATTGTGTCTGCAAATAGCCGATGACCTTAATTCATTTGCCAAATACATTGACGGACTGCATGTAGTGCCTGTTTATGGTGGTGCTTCCATCATCACACAGATTCACTCTCTGCGCCATGGTGTGCAGATTATTGTTGCAACCCCAGGTCGTCTTATCGACCTTATGCACCGTGGAGTGGCAAAGTTGGATAATGTTCGCTCTATTGTGCTTGATGAGGCTGACGAGATGCTCAACATGGGATTTTCTGACAGCATTAACGAAATATTTGAAAACATTCCCGCCGACCGAAAGACTTTGCTCTTCTCTGCTACCATGAGCAAAGAGGTTGAAAAGATTGCCTTGAACTATCTTCACGACTATAAGGAGATTGTTGTTGGCAGTCGCAACGAGGGTGCGGAGAATGTTAACCACATATATTATTTAGTCAACGCCAAGGACAAGTATCTTGCCCTGAAGCGCATCGTTGACTTCTATCCACAGATTTACGGCATAGTATTCTGCCGCACTAAGAAAGAGACGCAGGAAGTTGCTGACAAACTCATTCATGACGGTTACAATGCTGAGTCGTTGCATGGCGACCTCTCGCAGCAACAGCGCGACCTTACCATGCAGAAGTTCCGTAACCACGTCACTCAGCTGCTCGTTGCAACTGATGTGGCTGCTCGTGGTCTTGATGTTGACGAACTTACTCACGTCATTAACTACGGACTGCCCGATGATATTGAAAGTTACACTCACCGTTCGGGTCGTACTGGTAGAGCTGGCCGCAAGGGAACTTCTATCGCTATTATCCACACTCGTGAGCGTTCAAAGATGCGTGCCATAGAAAAGGTTATCGGCAAGAAGTTCATTGAGGGCGACATTCCTTCGGCGCAGGATATTTGCAAAAAACAACTCTATCGCGCCATGGACAGCATCATCAAGACCGATGTTGACGAGGAACAGATAGCGCCATTCATGAAAGACATCAAGCGCTATTTCGATTATATCGATAAGGAAGACATCATTAAAAAGATTGTGGCGCGTGAGTTCGGTCGTTTCCTTTCTTATTATGCCAACGCTCCTGAGATAGAAAAGCCGAAGGCTGGCAAGGAACGTCCAGAGCGTCAGCCTAAGTCGGGTCGTGGCAAGCGCACTACACACCACGAGGCAGAACGTGGTTATCGCCGATTGTTCATTAACTTGGGCAAGAAAGACGGTTTTTATCCGGGCGAAATCATGCAGTTTGTGAATAAAAACATCACCGGTCATCAAGACATCGGACATATTGATCTTATGGAGCGTCAGTCATACATTGAGGTGCCAGAGCGTGACGCCAAGCGTGTGATGAACGCCCTTACGGGTGCTATTTACAAAGGTCGCGAGGTTCGTTGCAACGATGCCGACCAAGGTGCGCCCCGAACTGCTCGCACATCTTCAGCCAAAGATTCTCACAGCGGTGGTAAAGGTAAGCGTAAGCAGCAGGAACACTCTCGTCAGAAAGGCGATAAGAAAGAAGATTGGCGCCAGTTCTTCAAAGACGATGCGCCCGATTTCAGCGAAGAGGGTTGGGCTATGCGCAAACCACGCAAAAAGAAATAACCTCTGTTTTAATTTATAACGATTTTCTTGCCTGCGATGATGTAGATGCCTTTCTTGCCACCAAAGTTCAAGAAAGCGTTCGTGGTATAGTTAATGAAGTATAAGGGATGTTAACGCAATGGGGCTGTAAATGGACGCAAAAACAGGGGGAAAATAGGCTCAGAGACTGATATATCTCCCACGCTAAGAC
>CAZPNJ010000035.1:1685-13024 GCA_964587765.1 uncultured Prevotella sp. | reverse complement strand
TTATCGTTATCGGAGCAGACAAGATGTCATCAATAGTTGACTATCAAGACCGCTCCACATGCGTGCTCTTCGGCGACGGTGCAGGTGCAGTGCTGCTTGAAGCATCGGAAGATCCATCGATAGGTTATCAAAACTCGTTCTTGCGCACTGACGGCAAGGGCTTGCCATTCCTTCACATGAAGGCAGGCGGCTCTGTATGCCCTCCAAGCCGCTTCACGGTTGACCATCGTCTGCACTACATTTATCAGGAAGGTCGCACAGTGTTCCGTTATGCCGTTACCGATATGAGCGACGACGTAATAAAGATACTGACCGACAACAACCTGACAAAAGACGATGTTAACTGGATAGTACCCCACGAGGCAAACCTGCGCATTATTGAAGCAGTAACCAAGCGCGCCGACCTGCCTATGGACAAGGTGGTTATCAACATCGACCACTACGGCAACACATCGGCAGCCACCATTCCACTCGCCCTTTGGGATAACGAGCAGAACATGAAGCGTGGCGACAACGTGATATTCACTGCTTTCGGTGCCGGCTTTGTTCACGGAGCATCATTCTTGAAGTGGGCTTACGACGGTGACAAAGTGCAGGGAGCGAAGTAAACAAAAGACTGATACTTAACTGATATAGAAGCGCATCCTTTTACGAAAAATAAAAGAATGCGCTTTTTGTCCTTTTCAGAACTATAGGTCGTTTTTAATCGTTTAATCTTTTATCCACACAAAAATATGCATAAAGCAGGATTCGTAAACATAGTAGGTAACCCCAATGTGGGAAAATCTACGCTCATGAACCGACTCGTGGGCGAGCGAATAAGCATTGCAACATTTAAGGCACAAACCACACGCCACCGCATAATGGGTATAGTCAACGACGAAGATTCGCAGATAGTATTCTCAGATACACCGGGCGTGCTGAAGCCAAACTATAAGATGCAGGAATACATGCTTGCCTTCTCAGAGTCAGCATTGGCTGATGCCGACGTACTGCTTTACGTCACCGACGTGGTGGAAGACCCTGAAAAGAATAAAGACTTTCTTGACCGAGTGGCAAAAATGAAAATACCCGTGCTGCTGCTCGTAAACAAGATTGACGAAAGCGAACAAAAGAAACTTGGCGACATAGTGGAGAAATGGCACTCGCTGCTGCCCAACGCCGAAATATTGCCAATATCGGCAAAGGCAGGCTTCGGCGTTGACGTGCTGATGAAACGCATAAAGGAACTGCTGCCCGACTCGCCGCCATATTTCGACAAAGACCAACTCACAGACAAGCCCGCAAAATTCTTCGTATCGGAAATCATACGCGAGAAGATACTGCTGTATTACGACAAAGAAATACCTTATTCGGTGGAGGTCAGCGTAGAAAGATTTAAGGAAGAAGACAATCTTATACGCATAAACGCCGTTATATACGTAGAGCGCGACTCGCAGAAAGGCATCATCATTGGCCATCAAGGTGTCGCACTGAAGAAAGTAAGTTCAGAGGCGCGCAAGGCACTGGAGCGATTCTTCGACAAGAAAATCTTCCTTGAAACCTTCGTAAAGGTCGATAAAGATTGGCGCTCGTCTGACAGAGAACTAAATCACTTCGGGTATAACCCAGAGTAGATTTTTGATTTTCCGTTTAGCCGGAATTAATAATTGCGCATTGCGCATTGTGAATTAAGAATTGTATAGATTATGAGCAATTTGGTAGCAATAGTAGGTAGGCCAAATGTGGGAAAATCCACATTGTTTAACCGATTGACAAACTCTCGTCGCGCCATTGTCAGCGATGAGGCAGGCACCACGCGTGACCGCCAGTATGGCAAGTGTGAATGGAACGGAAAGAGTTTTTCCATAGTAGATACTGGCGGCTGGGTGGTAAACTCAGACGACATCTTTGAAGACGCTATCAGAGAGCAGGTAAAGATTGCCACAGCCGAGTGCGACCTGGTGCTGTTCTTGGTTGACGTGACCACAGGCGTTACCGACCTCGACCAAGACGTGGCAGACATATTGCGCCGCTCAAAGTTGCCCGTAATACTGGTGGCAAACAAAACCGACACCAACGATTTGCGCTATCAGGCAGCTGAATTCTACAAACTGGGCTTGGGCGAACCGTTCTGCATCAGTGCCGCTACGGGCAGCGACACAGGCGACTTGCTTGACCTGCTGCTTGAGAAACTGCCTACCGACAATAAAGAGATAATTGAAGAAGAAATACCAAGATTTGCCGTCGTGGGTCGCCCTAACGCAGGCAAGAGTAGCATCATCAACGCTTTCATCGGCGAAGATCGCAACATAGTAACCGAGATAGCCGGCACCACACGCGACAGTATTTACACACGATACACAAAGTTTGGCTTCGACTTCTATCTGGTTGACACGGCAGGTATTCGCCGCAAGAACAAAGTGTCGGAAGACCTTGAGTTCTATTCAGTAATGCGCAGCATCAGAGCCATTGAAAACAGCGACGTGTGCATACTGATGATTGACGCCACACGAGGCATTGAGGCGCAAGACATGAACATCTTCCAACTGATACAGCGTAACAATAAGTCGCTGGTGGTTGTGGTAAACAAGTGGGACCTTGTGCAAGACACGTCGCAGAAGGCTATCGACACTTTCGAGAACGCTATACGAGGTCGCATGGCACCGTTCACAGACTTCCCTATAGTGTTTGCCTCGGCACTGACTAAGCAGCGCATCTTCAAGGTGCTTGAGTTGGCAAAAGAGGTTTACAAAAACCGCACCTCACACATAGGCACAGCCAAGTTGAACGAGGTTATGTTGCCGCTGATAGAGGCCTATCCACCACCATCAACAAAGGGTAAATACATTAAGATTAAATATTGTTCGCAGGTGCAGAACACGCAGATACCTACGTTTGTGTTCTATGCCAACCTGCCGCAGTATATCAGAGAGCAGTATCGCCGCTATCTTGAAAACAAGATACGCGAGAACTGGCCTTTGCACGGCTGCCCTATAAATGTGTTTATCAGACAGAAGTAAGGTGAAAAAGTTATTGTATATATTCGTGGCTTTGCTCGCCGTTTCGGCTTGCCAGAAGGCGCAAGACCCAAAGGAAGTGGTGGCAAAGGTGGCACAGACTTATTACGACTCGCTGTTGGCAGGCAACGTGAAATACTACGTTGAGGGTACATTTATGACCGACTCTATACCCGCAGGCTACAAAGAGGAATTAGAGACAAACATGAAAATGTTTATCGGACAGCAGCAGGCTGAGCATCAGGGCATTTCATCGGCTAAAGTTACTGACGTGAGCGTTGACACTGCCACCAACACCGCCAACGTGTACATGACGCTTACTTATGGCGACAGCACATCGGAAGAGGTGCTTGTACCGATGGTTGAGAAAAACAATGTTTGGTATTTAAGATAACACGGCAAGGTGAGAGTAGTAATAGCCAAGAAATATTTGTGGGCTGAGAAGTATATCAGAAATATCCCCATGACTTTTGAGCGTGAGGGGCAGCTGATTTATGACGGTCGCAACAAGGTTAAGCGCATTGTTATAGACGGCAAGACGTTTATAATAAAGAAGTTTAAGCGTCCCAACATAATTCAGACTTTAGGCTACTCTACATTTCGCCAGAGCAAGGCAGAACGGGCTTATCGCTTTGCCTTTCGCTTTCTTGAAGCAGGCATAAACACGCCCGGTGCAATCGCTTTCATTGAGCAGCGCTGTTATGGGTTGCTCAGAGATTCTTATTTCGTGTCGGAAGAGTGCGACTGGCAACCCGTAACTGACTATCTGCGCCGTGAAGATTTTGACAAGGAAATGGCCGACAGCGTAGCCCAGTTGTTTGTAAAGATACACGAAAATGGCATATTACATGGCGACCTGAACATGACAAACATATTGTTTCGCAAAAACGGTGACGGCAGTTACGAGTTTTCACTTATTGACACAAACCGCTCAAAGTTCATTGCAGAACCTTCAATGGCAGAGTGCGCAAAAAATCTGATGCGCTTCTCACATCTCCGCCCCGTGCTTGAATACGTTTGTGCGAAATACGCCGAACAGAAAGGATTGAATAAAATTGAGTTTGTTGGCAAGGTCATCGCCAACCTTGATAAGTTTGAACAAAGAAAGGCGCGCAAGAAAGCCCTGCTGCGCCGTTAATTTTTTGAAAGGCTGCTTACCTTAATTATAGTTTGACGTTATTGATAAGCTTATGCAAGCAGTTGCCTATATAAAGCTATGTATTCTTCAGCGTATTTTTTATAATTGAATTGCTTTGAATAGGCAATCATCTCCTTGGCAAAGTCACTGTCTTTGTCCCATTTGCTAAGGGCTTCACTTACAACATCTGCCATTGCCTTAGGCTCGTAATCATCAAAATAGGTGGCGTATTTGCCGCACACTTCGGGCAGCGAACTGAACTTTGAAGAGAACACCTGACAGCCAAATCTCATTGCTTCAAGTACAGGCAGCCCAAAGCCTTCATGCTTGCTTGGGAAAAGGAAGCCTGCGCTGTGGGCATACATCCAGTTCTTTTCAGCGTCAGTTATAATGCCTTTCAGAAAAACATTTTTAGCGCCACATTCGTTGATTGTCTGCTGCACCGTTTCTGAGTATTTGAAATGAGTGTCGCCGCAGATGTAAAGTTTGTAGTCGGGGAAATGTTTCATCATAGGCACTAAAGTGTGGAAATTCTTCTTAGCCCTTATCTGACCAATAGTGAAGAAAAACTTTTCGTTGTCGTCAGTGATGAAACTTGGGCGCACACGGTCTTGCTCTTCAACGTCACTGATGGCATTAACCAACGTTGAGTGAGGTATCTGACTCATGTCCATGAAGCGCTCTAAGTCATTTCTCACAAAGTCAGAGATTGTGGTTACGTAGTCAGAATTTCTGACCTTGCGCTTCATCAATATTTTGTGCTTTAACTTATGAAAGCCTTTTTTCTCATAAAGGAAGTTTAGGTCGTGCAAAGTCAATAACTGAATAGTGCCTTTGTCGCGCTTGCGAAACTTGAACAGCTGGTCGGTGGCGTGCCACAGGTCAATCTTCTTGTTCAGCCTTTTCAAATCTTTTGTTGGCTGCTCTTTTGTTATATAATCAAAACCTTCTGTCACCTGACCCACAAAAGCCTCTGGTATCATAAACACGAAGTTTATATCGGGCAAAGACATCTTAATCAGTTCTTTATAATAGTTGCGTGAGATTTCGCCGAAGCCGCACTTTGCGTTTATATGTGAAAAATCTATCAGAACGTTTTTCATATCCAGTTTTATGTTTTGTTTGTGCAAAGGTAATTAAATATGTTTATCCATGAAACGGTTGAGCTTTTCAAAGACTTCTTCCTGACTTATAAAGTCGTAGTTTGCTCCCCAGTCATCGGTGTTTATCTGCTCTTGGGGCACAATGTCAAACACGGAAATTGCTTCTGCCGGCACATTGTTTTGCGGTATCCATGTCGTTTTGCTTGACTGTGGGGCGCATATACCGAACGATGGCTTGCCCATAGCCTGAACTATATGGCGCGCGCCACCCTCGTTACCGAAATATATGCTAATGTTGGCAGCCATAGCGGCAAGTTTTCTCATGCTGTTGGCTTGTATGTTTACGAATATGTTGGCAGGCTTGCCCAGATTGTTGTATATGCGTTTGGCAATGACCTCCTCTTCGTTTGGCGCAAAGTTAAATATTATTTGCAGGTCGGGATATTTGCTTGTGATTTGTCGTATAACCCACGTCATTCTATCCTCTGCCCACATCTTGTTTTTCAACTTTGCAGCCACGCCGGCAAGCATTACTGGCTTGCTAAAGTCAATGCCCTGTGCTTCCATGTATGTTTTGAAGTCAGCGATTTCCTCTTCGCTTATGCCCAGCGTGAAGTCTTTTGTGTATTCAATCTTTGCCACCTCTTCCAATGGCTTAACCATAGCGAGGTTATGGTCTATCATGCTCTCACCCTTGCCACATTTGTTTACGATGCGGTTATAGCCAAGGCGGGCGTAGCTCTTTCGCAGCCCTATTCTGTAATCGCTGCCGCGAGATAACATTGCGAAAAGCATGGTGTTAAGCGTTGAGCGCATGTCAATTATCACGTCGTAATGCTTGGCGTGAACCGTGTGCCACACTTTTCTTATATACGTCAAAGTTGAGTGGCGCTCTTCATCAGTAAAGGTTATTATGTTGTCTATTGAAGGGTGATTTTCAAACAGCGGCGCAATCTTTTTGTTTAGCACAAAGTCGATCCGCGCGTTGGGAAAAGACTTTCTCAGCGTGTTCAATACCACCGTCGTGAGAATGGCGTCGCCCATCTGGCGAAACCTTACTACAAGTATATTGAATTGTTTGTTGTTGCCTATCATATATTGCGCCTTAATATAGCAGCATTAAGCCAGCGAAGGCTGATGCCAAAATCATGTGTATCGGGTTTATCTTCACCAACTTTGTGCCGATGAAGCAAGCGGCAAACAGTGCTATGCTTATCCAAAACTGCCATGGGCTTACGCTCAGCTTCGAGAAGTTTTCTTCGTTGACAAGCATCAGCGTGGCTGCTGCCAACAAGCCAACTACGGCAGGCCTAAGCCCAGAGAAGATGCTCTGCATGGTTGGGGTGTTCATATATTTCAAGAACATCTTGCTTATCAATATCATGAGTATGAACGAGGGCAACACCAGTGCAAACGTGGCGGTGAAAGAGCCTAACACAGACATTGCCTCGTTGAAGCCGGCATTGTGAACGGCCTGATAGCCGCAATACGTTGCTGAGTTTATGCCAATAGGGCCGGGCGTCATCTGACTTATAGCCACAATGTTTGTAAACTCGGCGGTTGACAGCCAGCTGTGGCGCATCACTGTCTCTGTTTGTATCAGCGACAACATGCCGTAGCCGCCACCGAAACCGAAAAGTCCTATCTCAAAGAATGTTATGAATAGTTGTAAAAAAAGCATTTCCTTAATTATTTATTAGTTTTCCGTAAACATAGCCACCCAGTCCTGCCGCAATGATTATCCATATAGGGTTTACGCCCAACAGCCATATAAGCAGGGCACCACTAATCGGTATCCAACAGTTAGAGAAGTTTATGTGTGTGGTCTTTGCCATGTTGAATGTTGGCACGGCTATCAGTGCGACTACCGCCGGGCGAATGCCACGAAATATTGCCTCTACCGTTGGGTTGTCTTCAAACTGGCGAAAAAATATCGCTATGGCGAGTATTATCAAGAAAGAGGGTAGAGCAGTGCCAAGCGCAGTGCAAACAGCGCCACGCACCTGTCGCAACTTATACCCGATGAAAATGCTTAGGTTTATTGCGAACACGCCAGGGCACGTCTGCGCTATTGCCACAAGGTTTACAAACTCGTCTTTCTCTATCCATTTCTTCTTGTCAACCACCTCTGCCTCTATCAATGGTATCATTGCGTAGCCACCGCCAAGAGTAAAAGCGCCTATCTTAAAGAAAGTCTTGAAAGTCTCAAAATATATGTTATTCATAACCAATGTACATATTTAGACTGCAAATTTAGCTAAAAACTATCTTTGCCGCAATAAGTACGCATTACTATTTTTAGGATTCAGCAAATTAACCTTCAGCGTGTCATTGCCAATCTTTTCCCTTTACTTCTCTCGCTTTGCCTGGCAGCCTATGGTGAGGGTGTGGGTCAGGTGGTGGTCTTTGCGGGCGGTGCGCTTTGCGGCTGGGCGATATTTCAGTTCGAAGCCGAGTAAGTGCTTGTTGCCTTTGAAGTCTTCGGGCTTGTCAACCGGTATGCTCTTTACGTTTATGTAGAACGAGCCGAGGTCGTCGAGGTCAACAATCTGCCCGTCTTGCAGGGCGTAGCGCATTATCGCCTTGAGCTCGGTCATAACCGCGATTACGTCGCTTTCCTTGAGCGAGCAGTTGGCCTCAATCTCTCGCATTATGTCGCTGAGCGTCATTCTGTTGCTGTGTAACGTCTGGGCATAGTATTTCCCGTAGTGTTTGTTGCCCTTAATGTTGTTTTTCCTAAGTTTATAATTTACTGCCATATTACTAATTATTAAGTTTGTGAATGTATGATTTATTTAAGGCAAAGGTAATACAAAAGTTTCTATTTCACTAACTCTTTCTGTCGTTTTTATAACATAGGATTTATGCTTTAACTTAAAGTACGCTATGCTTTAACTTGAAGTACGTTATGCTTTAACTTAAAGTACATTATGCTTTAACTTAAAGTACATTATGCTTTAACTTAAAGTACGACATACTTTAACTTAAAGTACAATATGCATCAGCTTAAAGTATATGATGCGATTAAGGAAATACAATTCATGGTGTGCCTTTAATCGGATTTGTTGTGTGTGGGATTACAAATTGATACACTTCCTCCACTTGTCCCGCAACATCTAAGCCGGCGAAGCGTTTGATGTAGGCTTGACTGGCGGCGATGCGCTGCTCACGTCCCACAGCGCCGACAAGTTGCGAGCGCACGGCGGCGGCCATGCCACTGACATCATCGGGGGCAACGTACAGACAGTCTGCGCCGCCGGCCTCTTCAAGGCAACTGCCTGTGCAGGCAACAACAGGCAGACCACTGCCAATGGCTTCGATTATGGGTATGCCGAAGCCCTCGTAGCGCGAGGCATAAACAAACACTTCAGCAAGGGCGTAAACGGCAGCCAAATCTTCATCGCCCACATTATTATATATATATAGTCGGTCGGCAATGCCGTTTGCCTGAGCATACTGTTCAAGGTCGTGCGTATAGGGTGTGCGCTTGCCAACCAGTACCAAAGAAACATCGTCGGGCAATGCACTGAGTGCTTTCAGCGGCAGCATGGCATTTTTGCGGCGCTCTATAGAGCCTACTTGCAGTATGTAACGACGGGGCAGTGCAAACTTGCGGCTGACTCTCTGCGTCTCCTGCTCCGAACAAACAGATGTGAACCGAGGGTTGCAACTCTGATATACGACGTCAATTTTGTCGGGCGAAACATTGCCCAGCTCAACTATGTCGCGCTTGGTACACTCACTAATGGCGATGATGCGCTCAGCCTCTCTGAGGGTCTTGAAAAACTTCCAAGCGTAAATCTTAGTGTCTATCCAGTTGTAGTATTCGGGGTGGCGCATAAATATCAGGTCGTGAATGGTGACCACGCCTCTGATGCCCGCACGGCGCAGTCCTATGGGCAGTTCGCCCGACAGACCGTGATACACATTAATGCCGTCACGGACCAAGTCACGGGTTATGCCCTTCATGCGCCAAAGAGCCTTGCCGAGCGAGCCGCCATGCTTAGGGTAAACAAAACTGGCGTGGGGGCTGTCAATGATTTGCCCACGCAGGTCGGCGCGCCCCTCGTCAGGCGCATACAAAAACAACTGCATATCAGCGCCAGCCTCACACTTGCGTATAAGGTCGTTAACCAACGTGCGCCCGTAGCTGCCCAGCCCCGTGGCGTTTCTCACAACTCTTTTGGCGTCAAAGCCAATGCGTAATTCTGCCATACTTATAGATGTATATATGGGGCAAAGGTAGTAAATTAGCCGATAATCAGAAAACTATTTCACTTAGTATAAGAGAGTATTTAATAAAAACTTGCTAACTTTGCACGCAATAACTTATAAAAACAAATCAGATGAACTTCCTTGATAGAAATGAATTCAACTTCAAACCTTCAAAAGAAGTAGTTGAAGCACTAAAGAATTTTGACCCTAACAAGCTTTGCTTCTACACTCGCATATACGACCAAGGCAAGAAGAGCATTTTAAGCGTATTTCTTGCCGAGCGCTACGGCATAGACGAAAGTCAGGTACTTTTGGGCTATGGCGGCGAAGAGCTGCTGAAAGATACCGTGCACTTCTTCCTGACCGAAGAGGGCAGCAACAAAACCATGCTTATACCGAAATTCGCATGGTGGTATTACAAGTCGATAGCAGATGAGGTAAACGGCAAGTCATACATGTATCGCATGTACGAAGACGGCAACACCTTTAACTACGACTTTGACAATATGCGTGAGATGGTTGAGAAATACAACCCAAGCATTCTGCTCATAGCATCGCCTAACAACCCTACAGGCAATGGTCTTACACCACAAGAACTGGAGCAGGTGCTGAGTTGGATACCCACCACAACCGTAGTGTTGATTGACGAATCTTACGCCCTGTTTGACGGCACTGACATAGCATATCTGAAAGACTTAATTAACCGCCACCCAAACCTTATCGTAACACGCACCATGAGCAAGTTTTACGGCTTGCCAGGTCTGCGCATGGGCTTCGGCTTCATATCAAAAGAGTTGGGTCGTTTCATCAAATACACCAACAAGTATCTGGGCTATAACCGCATAAGCGAAGACATTGCCATAGCTGCGCTGAAGAGTGAGCAGCACTATCGTGAAGTGGCTGAAAGCATGAACAGAGACCGTCGCCGCTTTGAACAGGAAATAGGCACGCTCGATGGCTTTAAGGTATATAAGAGCACTGCCAACTTCATACTTATAAAGTACCCAATAGCGCTAAAAGAAAAACTTCAGCAGGCTTACAAAGAGCAAGACTACAAGGTTAAGTTCATGGACGAGCCCGACCTTAACGAGCACATAAGAGTTTCGTTGGGTCGCCCCGAGCAGAACAACGTGGTAATTGAAACAATCAAGCGCATAGCCGCCGAAAACAAATAAGCAATGAAAGCCATTATCCTTGCCGCAGGCATAGCATCAAGGCTGCGTCCACTAACCGACACGACGCCCAAGTGCCTCTTGCAGATTGGCAATCGTTGTCTGTTGCAGCGCTCAGTTGACAATCTGAAGCAAAACGGCATAACCGACTTTGTGATAGTTACGGGCTATCGTCAGCAGCAGATTGCTGATTTCCTCAACACAAATTATCCTGAACTGAACATCAAGTTCATATACAACGAGCAGTACGAGAGTACCAACAACATTTACTCGCTATGGCTCACGCACAGTGAGTGCGAGCATGAAGACTGTCTGCTCCTCGACAGTGACATTGTTTATGATGCCGAGATAGTAAGTCAGTTGATGCGTTGCGGCAAGAAAGACGCCCTTGCCGTTTGCCGCCACGAACTGGGCGACGAGGAAATGAAGGTAATCACTGATGCCGACGGCTACGTTAGTCTGATTAGCAAGCAATGCCCCATTGAGCAGAGCATGGGCGAATCAATAGGCATAGAACTGATGTCGGCTGACTATACAGCCGCGCTTTTCAAGGAATTAGAGCAAATGATAACCCGCGAGGGGCTATCCAATATTTTCTATGAGCGAGCTTTTGAGCGCCTTATACCGCAGGGTCATCGCTTCTTTGCGCTCGACACCACCGGCCTGTTCTCGGTTGAACTTGACACGGTAGATGACTTTCGCCAAGCGCAGA
>CAZPNJ010000035.1:254-1675 GCA_964587765.1 uncultured Prevotella sp. | reverse complement strand
CCCGCTCACCTGTTTTAATCATCCGAATATTCTAAAAGGGGGTATTCAGTTCAATTTGTTTAATCGTCTGAATACTCTCTATATGGCTTTTCAAGGTCCATATAGTGAAAATTATGTTGACGCTGCTGCCCTACGGGTGGTGGCGTCATATAGTCTGAGCCATACATCGCCGTAAGATAATCGTCGGTGCGGGCTATGCCCATAAACTGCTTGCCCTCAAACTCTATCGGGGCAAACGTAGAGTACAAATCCTTTGGCAGCACCATGCGCAGACCGTCACTGTAGTCAGCTACAAACTTGCACTTGTCAAAGTCATATTTCATCAGCAACTGACGTATCTTGCGCTGAATTTTCTCCATAGTATATAGCTTTCTAACCAACAGCGGCACCCACGAACTGGGACCATGGCCGTGGCGATACGGGTTGCGATGCACCAGATACAGGCAGCGCTTCCAATACTCGTATTGCGTATATTGCCAATGGCGGGCAAGCCAACCACTGGGCACAGCGTCCATAGGGAACACATCAACGTAAATGCCGCCCAAATAACTGAGGTGGCGGCGCTCTACAAGCGTGGAGTTGGCGTCTTGAACCTTGCCAAACGCCAGAGGATAGTTGGGGTCGTTTTCGGCGCACACGAACTCGTAGCCCTCGGGCAGTATCTCTTTGCTGCAAGCTATAAAGCGCTCGTAGTCGGGGCGGGGCATTACTATGTCCATGTCATCGTCCCAAGGTATAAAACCCTTATGGCGAACAGCGCCCAGCAGCGTGCCACCAAATATCGCGTAGCGCAGCCCCTCACGGCGAAACGCCTCGTCAATCACTTCAAGTATTTGCAGCATTCGCATCTGCAAAGGTCTTATCTCGTATGTTGCCATAAAACTTTTTTCTCGTTTATACGTTTTGTTATATAAGGGGGCGAGAGCGTTACTTGCTCTCTCTCGCTTTTCTAGCGAATTCAAACAGTTCGAAAGGCAGATGGCAATAGCCCTCTGGGTTCTTGTTTAGATAGTCTTGGTGGCGCTCGTCGGCGGCATAGAAGTTAGTCAGGGGCTTTAGCTCTACTTGCAGAGGCTTGTCGTAAAGGCGCTGCTGCTCGGCAAACACTTGTTCAATCACTGGCAAATCCTCCTGTCGGGTGTAGTAAACGCCCGTGCGGTAGCGTGTGCCCTCGTCCTCGCCCTGCTTATTAAGGCTGGTGGGGTCGATTGCCTTAAAGAACATTTCAAGAAGAAAGCGCAGCGACACTTTTTGCTCGTCGTAGCGTATGTGAACCGTCTCAGCGTACTGCGTAGTGTCAGTATAAACCTGCTCGTAAGTTGGGTTTTCGGTTACGCCGTTGGCAAAGCCCACTTCGGTGAACTCTACCCCGTGAATAAGCTTGAAGAAATGCTCAGTGCCCCAAAAGCAGCCTCCGGCAA
>CAZPNJ010000035.1:0-209 GCA_964587765.1 uncultured Prevotella sp. | reverse complement strand
TATACGTTAAAAAAAGGAGTAGTTAAGAAGTCATCATCTTAACTACCCCCTTCTATCACTCTAATTAAAAGAGCTTCTGAGGATAAACGCCCTCGTTGATAAGGCTCTGTATCTTGTCAACTACGCTCTGGCGGTCAGCAGCGTAAGTTACGCCAAACCACTTGCTGGTAGTGTCGAGTACCTTAACGGTGGCTGTGCCTTCGTTGATG
>CAZPNJ010000034.1:0-13086 GCA_964587765.1 uncultured Prevotella sp. | reverse complement strand
ACACCCTTACGGGCATTGCCGACGCAATGATGGACTCAACGCCTATCGTGGTTATAGCCGGTCAAGTCAGCATTGGCGCATTGGGTACCGACGCTTTCCAAGAGGTTGACCTCGTGGGTGCGGCTCAGCCCATATGTAAGTGGGCATACCAGATACGCCGTCCCGAAGACGTGGCATGGGCTGTTAGCAAAGCGTTTTACATAGCTCGTAGCGGCAGACCTGGTCCCGTGGTGCTCGACTTACCCAAAAACGCTCAAATACACGACACTGAGTGGGAATGCGTAAACATTGACAGCGTGCGCTCTTACGTGGCTCGTCCTAAACTTGACGCCGACGCCGTTAAGGCTGCCGCTGAACTGATAAACGGAGCTAAGAAACCTTTGGCTCTCGTTGGACAAGGCGTGGAACTGGGCAACGCCCAAGCGGAATTGAAAGACTTTCTTGAGAAAGCCTCCATACCAGCAGGTAAGACGCTCATGGGACTTTCGGCGCTGCCAACCGACCACCCTCTCAACATGGGTATGTTGGGTATGCACGGCAACTATGCGCCAAACATGCAAACACAGCAGTGCGACGTGCTAATTGCCATTGGCATGCGCTTCTCCGACCGTGTAACGGGACTGCTTACAACCTACGCCAAGCAGGCTAAGGTTATTCACATAGACATAGACGAGGCGGAAATCGACAAGAACGTAAAGACCGACGTGGCGATAGTGGCTGACTGCAAAGAGGCGTTGCCAGCCATAACGGCGCAACTCTGCCAACAGCAACACAATGACTGGATAGAAAGCTTTGAGCCATTCAAGAGAATGGAAACCGACAAGGTAATTGAGCCAGCCATTCACCCAAAGGAAGGACCACTGCTCATGGGCGAGGTAACTAACGTAGTAGCTGAAGTGACCCACGGCGATGCCGTATTGGTAAACGACGTTGGTCAGAACCAAATGATGTCAAGCCGCTATTTCAAATACAACCAAAAGCGTTCTATTGTTACCAGTGGCGGCTTTGGCACAATGGGATTCGGACTGCCCGCAGCCGTGGGAGCGACGCTCGGCACACCAGAACGCACGGTTTGCCTGTTTACGGGTGACGGTGGTTTGCAGATGAGCATTCAAGAACTTGGCACTATAATGGAGCATCGCCTACCCGTGAAGATTATACTTCTGAATAACAACTACTTGGGCAACGTGCGCCAGTGGCAAGACATGATGTACGGGCATCGCCACTCTTTTACCGATATGCTCAACCCAAGCTACGACCTCATTTGTCAAGGTTATAACATTCCTTACGACGTGGCTATTGACCGTGATGACCTTACGGAAAAGGTTGAGAAGATGATTGCCACCGACGGACCTTACCTGTTGGAGTGCGCCATTAAGGCTGACGACAACGTTTTGCCAATGACTCCACCGGGCAAGAGCGTTGACGAAATGCAGTTGGAACTGAACATATAATAAAGGTGTTAATTGCGTTAAGGAGTAAAAGAGGGAGTCTTAACGCTATTATATAAATAATGTACTTGCATAAGCAAGAGAAGTAAATAGTTAAAGCTATTAGAAATGGAATCAGACAAGAAATTCTACACACTACTCGTTTACTCCGAAAACGTAGCGGGCGTTCTTAACCAAGTAACGGCGGTTTTCACGCGCCGACAAGTTAACATTGAGAGCCTAAACGTATCGGCGTCGAGCAAAGAGGGCATACACAAATATACCATTACCTGCTGGAGCGACGAGGAGCAGATAAAGAAGATAACCAAACAAATCGAGAAAAAAATAGACGTGATTCGCGCCGACTATTACGTGGACGACCAAATATTCATTCACGAGATTGGTCTCTACAAAATATCCACGGCGGCACTGCTTGAGAACCCAGAGGTAAGTCGTACAATACGTAAACACGACGCCCGCATGATGGAAGTAAACCCAACTTACAGCACCGTGCTCATGGCAGGACTTACGGAAGACGTAACCGACCTGTATAAATGCCTTGACCAGTTTAACTGCATTTTGCAATACTCACGCTCGGGGCGCATCGCCGTAACTCGCGCTTTTGAAGAGCCTATCAAAGACTTCATAGACTACCACGGCACGGAAAAGTAACTTCACGAACTATCTACAAAACACACAAGAAATGACACAACTACCTAAAGTAGGCTGTTACGAGTTCTTGACGGAACCCTTTCACTGCGACTTTACCAACCGCTTACAAATAGGACATCTGGGAAACCACATGCTCAACGCCGCCGACTATCACTCTAACGACCGAGGCTACGGCATGAACTATCTGCGCACCATAAACAAAGCATGGGTATTGTCGCGTCTCGCCATTGAGTTGAGCGACGAGGCTAAGAGCTACGACCGCCTCAACATAGAAACATGGGTTGAGAACGCCATGAAGTTCTTCACTTCTCGCAACTTCGCCATAACAACAACCGACGGGAAGCACATAGGATACGGTCGTCAACGACGGGCTTATCAAGACATATATTGAGAAAGACAAGCCCTGCCCCATTGAACCAGCTTCAAGGGTAAAGATGGGAAGCAACGCCCAACTGAAGTTGAGCTACACCATTCGTTATAGCGACATCGACGTAAACGGACATTTAAACAGCATAAAATACATAGAGCACGTGCTCGACCTGTGGTCTAAAGAGTGGTACGAGCACCATCGAGTTAAGCGCATTGACGTGGCGTATGTCATTGAAGCCTATGCAAATGACACCATACGCTTTTACGTGGAAAGCCTGTCAGAACTGGAGCATCAGGTCAGAATAACAAAACTTTCTGCCGCTGGCGAAACACATGACTCAGAACAAGAAATTTTCCGCACAAAGGTGATTTTTGTAATAGACTGACACATTTTCTTGGTGATTACATTACAAATCATTACCTTTGCAACTCAAACAATAACAAATTAACACTAAAATACAGATTTATATGGCACAAATGAATTTCGGTGGCGTAGAAGAAACAGTTGTCACCAGCAAAGAGTTTTCAATGGAGAAGGCTCACGAAGTTCTTAAAAACGAAACAATCGCAGTAATCGGCTACGGCATTCAAGGCCCTGGTCAGGCTGGCAACTTGCGCGATAACGGTTTCAACGTAATTGTGGGTCAGCGCGAAGGCAAAACATACGATAAGGCAGTCAAGGACGGTTGGGTGCCAGGTAAAACACTATTCTCAGTGGAAGAGGCTTGCGAAAGGGGCACTATCCTTTGCATGTTGCTGTCTGACGCTGGTCAAATTGCCGTTTGGCCAAAAATCAAACAATATCTTAAGGCTGGCAAGACCCTATATTATTCTCACGGCTTCGCCATCAACTGGCAAGACCGCACAGGCGTAGTACCTCCAAAGGACGTTGACGTAATAATGGTTGCGCCTAAGGGTTCTGGTACTTCACTGCGCACTATGTTCCTTGAAGGTCGCGGTTTGAACTGCTCTTACGCCGTTTATCAAGACGCCTCTGGCAAGGCTGAAGAAAAGACCCTCGCCTTCGGCATTGGCATTGGCGCAGGCTACATGTTTAAGACTACATTCCGCAAGGAAGCCACCTCTGACCTCACTGGCGAGCGTGGTTCACTCATGGGCGCAATCGAGGGTTTGCTCGAAGCTCAGTACGACGTGCTTCGCGAGCATGGTCACTCTCCTTCCGAAGCTTTCAACGAGACCGTTGAAGAACTCACTCAGAGTCTTGGCCCGTTGTTCGCAGAAAAAGGCATGGACTGGATGTATGCCAACTGCTCTACCACCGCTCAGCGTGGCGCTCTCGACTGGGCACCTCGCTTCAAGGCTGCCATCAAGCCTGTTATGGAGTGGCTATATCTGAGCGTTGTAACTGGCAATGAGGCTCAAATTTCTATTGACAAGAACTCTCAGGCAGACTATCGCGAGAAGCTCAACGCCGAACTCAAAGCAATGCACGACATGGAAATGTGGCGCGCCGCTGAGACAGTTCGCAAGCTCCGCCCAGAGAACAACTAATTCTCTGTCAAAGAAAGCGCAAACAATTCCCCACTTACTATGGGGTTAAATAATAACTCTCGTTCCCAAACAGAACGGGAGTTTTTTGTTTGTCTCATCCTTCACTGCTCTAACCTATAATTGCGAATTGCCCATTGCCCCCTATTTCCTTTACAAAAGTTTGCAGGTAAAGTAGGAAATAACTATTTTTGCATCATAATGAAGAAAGAATATCGTCTGTTGGACAAAATAAACACGCCTGACGACTTGCGAAAGCTCGACTTGAATCAGCTTCCAGAGGTGTGTAGTGAACTGCGTGACTTCATAGTAAACTCGCTTGCTACAAACCCCGGCCATTTGGCTTCGTCGCTCGGTGCAATGGAGATTACCGTTGCGTTGCATTACGTTTTTGACACCCCCTACGACCGCATAGTTTGGGACGTGGGCCATCAGGCTTACGGCCACAAGATACTGACCGAGCGCCGCGACAGGTTTGACACCAACCGCAAGTTGGGCGGCCTTTGCCCCTTCCCCTCGCCCAGCGAGAGCGAGTACGACACGTTCACCTGCGGACACGCCAGCAACTCTATTTCGGCTGCTTTAGGCATGGCTGTTGCGGCAAGGCTGAAGGGTGAAGAGCAGCGTCACATCGTAGCCGTTATAGGCGATGGCGCCATGAGCGGCGGTTTGGCTTTTGAGGGCTTGAACAATGTTTCGTCTTCGCCAAACGACCTGCTCATCATCCTGAATGAAAACGACATGAGCATAGACCGTGCCGTAGGCGGCATGGAGAAATACTTGCTCAACATCGACACCAACGAAACTTATAACCGACTGCGCTTCAAGGCATCGCAGTGGCTGCACTCAAAGGGCTACCTTAACGAAAGCCGCCGCAAGGGCATAATTCGCCTGAACAATGCGCTGAAGTCAGTTATAAGTCACCAGCAAAACATTTTCGAGGGCATGAACATACGTTACTTCGGGCCATTTGACGGGCACGATATAAAGGAACTTGTGCGCATACTTCGACAGATAAAAGACATGAAAGGCCCCAAACTGCTGCACCTGCACACGATAAAGGGAAAGGGCTACGAACCCGCTGAAAAGTCGGCAACCGTGTGGCACGCACCGGGCAAGTTCAACCCTGAAACGGGCGAGCGCATAGTTGAGGACAAAGGCAATGAGCCGCCAAAATATCAAGACGTGTTTGGCGACACGCTCGTAGAACTTGCCGAGCAAAACCCACGCATCGTGGGCATTACGCCAGCCATGCCAACGGGCAGCAGCCTTATAAAACTGATGAAGGCAATGCCCGAACGAGCTTTTGACGTGGGCATAGCCGAGGGTCACGCCGTAACCTTCGCTGGCGGCATGGCTAAAGACGGCATGCAACCTTTCTGCGTAATTTACAGCGCCTTTGCACAAAGGGCTTACGACAATATAATACACGACGTGGCAATACAAAATCTGCCCGTAGTGCTATGCCTCGACCGTGCGGGCGTCGTGGGACGAGACGGTGCCACGCATCACGGCGCTTTCGACCTTGCCGCACTGCGCCCAATTCCCAACCTGATCAGTGCCTCGCCAATGAACGAGCATGAGCTGCGCAAAATGATGTTTACGGCACAATTGCCCGACAAAGGCACGTTTGTGATACGCTATCCTCGTGGCCGTGGCGTGCTGACCGACTGGCGCTGCCCGCTTGAAGAAATAGCCGTTGGCAAAGGTCGCAAGATACAAGACGGCGAACGAGTGGCAGTATTGTCGCTCGGCCCAATCGGCAACAACGTGGCTGAGGCACTCAGCGAACTCGCCACCGCCAACGTTAAGCCAGCCTTTTACGATATGCGCTTCCTGAAGCCTATTGACGAGGATATATTAAAAGAGGTGGCAGAGCGTTACGAGCGCATCGTCACCGTTGAGGACGGCTCAAAGAAGGGCGGACTTGGCTCTGCCGTTGTTGAGTGGATAAACGACCACGGCTATAAGACAGAAGTCATCAGACTTGGCTTGCCCGACCATTTTGTTGAGCACGGCATGGTAGATGAACTCTATCAGATAGTGGGCTTAGACGTAGAAAGCATAAAGAACGCAATTCTCAAATAAAATTGAGTATGAAGATAATTATCGTAGGCGCTTATGCCATTGGCACACACTTAGCGAAATTGCTCTCGCGCGACAATCAAGACATAGTCTTAATGGATGAGGACAGCGAGAAACTTGAGGGCGTAGGGCGTGACTTTGACCTGCTGACCTTTCAAGGTTCGGCCGCCAGCGTAAAAGACCTGAAGGCGGCTGGCGCTCGTGACGCTGACCTGTTCATAGCCGTAACACCAAGCGAGAGCCTGAACATAAACTCCTGCATATTGGCTCACGCACTGGGCTCGGTGAAGACCGTTGCCATGGTCAACAGCTACGAGTATATGGACGAGGAAATGACCGACTTCTTCCGTGGCTTGGGCATTGACAACATGATTTACCCCGAAATGCTTGCCGCTCAAGACATCATCAACGGCTTGAAAATGTCATGGGTGCGCCAGCGCTGGGACGTGCATGGCGGCTCGCTGGTGATGCTCGGCATAAAGCTGCGTAAAGAGTGCCGCATACTTAACCACAAGCTGAAAAACATCTGCGGCCCTAACGACCCATATCACGTGGTAGCCATAAAGCGCGCCGGCGAAACGATTATCCCTGGTGGCGAAGACGAGTTGCAACTTTACGACCTCGCCTACTTCATGACCACCAAAAACTATCTGCCATACATGCGCAAGGTGGTGGGCAAGGAAGACTATGCCGACGTGAAGAACGTGATATTCATGGGTGGCGGCACAACTGCCGTAAGGGCTATGCTTACGATGCCTGAATACCTCAGCGCAAAGGTCATTGAGCAAGACGCCGACCGCTGCGAGTACCTTAACGAGGTGCTGCCGCAAAACATAATGGTGATTAACGGCGACGGGCGCGACCTGTCGTTGCTTGCCGAAGAGGGCATACGCAACACGCAGGCGTTTGTGGCGGCTACGGGCAACACTGAAACAAACATATTGGCGTGTCTGACGGCTAAGCGACTGGGCGTGAGAAAAACCGTCGCTGTGGTTGAAAACACCGACTATATAAGCATGGCTGAGAGCCTTGACATAGGCACGCTAATTAACAAAAAGACCATTGCCGCAAGCAACATTTACCAGATGATGCTCGACGCTGACGTGCGCAGCGTGCGTTTCCTAATGACCGCCAACGCCGATGTGGCTGAGATTACGGCTAAGGAAGGCTCAAAGGTGACAAAGAAGAAAGTGTTTGAGCTGAATCTGCCTCACGGCATAACCTTAGGCGGCTTGGTGCGCAACGGCGAGGGTATGCTCGTTTCTGGTAGCACGCAGATAGAGGCTGGCGACATCGTAATGGCGTTCTGCCACGACGTAGATATAAAGCGCCTTGAAAAGTTCTTTAATTAAAAAGAAGGGCATGATAAACCGACAACTGATATATAAAATCATGGGCTCGCTGCTGTTCACCGAGGCATCGCTGATGTTTTGGTGCTTGGTGGTTTCTATATTTTATCAGGAAGACGATTCGTTTGCCTTCTCCGTGTCAATCATATTCACGCTTTTCTCAGGCTATGTGTTTCGCTTTCTCGGTCTGAAGGCCACCAACAGCCTCGGCCGCCGCGACGCCTACCTTGTGGTGACACTCGTGTGGGTGATATTCAGCATTTTCGGCAGCCTGCCGTTCATTGTGGGCGGATATATTGACAACTTCACCGACGCGTTTTTTGAGATGATGTCCGGTTTCACGACGACCGGTGCAACCATCATCGACGATGTTGAGCGGCTGCCACACGGCCTGCTCTTCTGGCGCACTATGACGCAGTGGATAGGCGGCTTGGGCATAGTGTTCTTCACCATTGCCGTGTTGCCGTCGCTGGTGGGCGGCTCAATAAAAGTGTTCTCGGCAGAGGCTACAGGCCCCGTCAAGACTAAGCTGCACCCACGTCTGTCAAAGAGTTCAAAGACCATTTGCGCCATTTACGCCATACTGACCGTTGCGTGCGGCATGTGCTATTATCTGGCAGGCATGGACGTGTTTGACAGCGTAAACTATGCCATGACCACAACCGCCACGGGCGGCTTTGCCACGCACAACACCAGCACTGAGTTTTTCAACTCGGCGTCGATAGAATATATCTGCACGGCATTTTGTTTTCTGTCGGGCATAAACTTCACCATACTGTATGCGGCAGTGACCAAACTGCAACCGAAATATCTGCTCAAGAGCGGCGAGTTTCGCTTTTACTGCCTGTTGGTGACAGGCTTCACAGCCATGATTATGGCAGAGCTGATGCTACACAACGGCTATACGCTTGAGCGTGCTTTTCGCAGTGGCATCTTCCAAGTGGTGTCGTTTATCACCACTACGGGCTTATTCAACGACGACGCCTCGCTGTGGCCTCACGTAACGTGGGTTATTCTGGCAACGTGTATGTTCATAGGCGCTTGCTCAGGCAGCACCAGCGGCGGCTTCAAGTGCATACGTGGCTTCATGCTGTTTAAGGTTATTTCCAACCAATTCAAGCAAAACCTGCACCCCAATGCCGTGCTGCCAATGAAGATTAACGGCACAAACATACCCATGGCGCAGCGCGTCACGCTGTTGGCGTTTCTCACGGTCACGCTGCTTATCTGCCTTGTGTGCTCGTTCGTTTTGATAGCCGCGGGCATAGACAACACTAACGCCATAACCATCACGCTGAGCTGCATCAGCAACGTCGGGCCTACGCTGGGCATAGAGATTGGGCCTACCATGTCGTGGTCGATGCTGCCCGTCGGTGCCAAGTGGCTGTGCACAGCCGTGATGCTGATAGGACGTCTTGAGATATTCTCTGTTTTAATACTCTTCACGCCAAGTTTCTGGAAGCGAGTATGAAACTCACCGCAAGAGGGTATAACGCTGAATTATAACTATGAAATTATTTACTTTCAAACCAATACTGAAACAAACCCTTTGGGGAGGCAATAAAATAGCGTCCCTGAAACATATTGAAACCAGCGCCGACCGCATTGGCGAGAGTTGGGAAATTTCTGCCGTAAAGGGCAGCGAGAGCGTAGTGGCTGAGGGCGACTATGAGGGGCTGACCATAATCGCCCTTGCCGAGAAGCTGAAAGGAAATTTGCTGGGCAAGGAAAACTACGAGAGGTTTGGCGGCGAGTTTCCGCTGTTGATAAAGTTTATCGACGCTCGCGACCAACTGTCCATTCAGGTTCACCCCGACGATGAAACAGCCCGCAGCCAGGGCAAGCAGCGCGGCAAGACCGAAATGTGGTACGTTATGCCCTCTGACCCTGACGCAAGCTTGCTGTGCGGTTTGAAAAAGAAGATTACGCCCGCTGAATATGAGCAGTTGGTAAACGACGACACTATTGTTGACGCCATTGCCCGCTACGACGTTAAGGAGGGCGACTGCTTCTATATCCCCGCAGGCAGAATTCACAGCATTTCAAAGGGCTGCCTGCTGGCTGAAATTCAGCAGACGAGCGACCTGACTTATCGCATCTATGACTTCAACCGCCGCGACAAGGACGGCAACCTGCGAGAGCTGCACGTGAAAGAGGCTGCCGAGAGCATCGACTATACGGTGCTGAGCGACTATCGCACACGTTACAATGCCGTTAAAAACGAGGGCGTCACGCTTGTGTCGTGCCCGTTCTTCACAACGTCGGTTTACGATATAACCGAGCCTACGATGCTCGACTACAGCGAGTTAGATTCGTTTGTGGCACTGGTTTGCGTGGGCGGCGAGGGCAAGGTCACCGATGAGGACGACCATGCCTACGACTTCCGTGCGGGCTCAACCATACTTGTGCCGGCAAGCGCGGGCAGCGTTTACGTCAGTGGCGAGGTTAAGTTCTTGGAGAGTTTTGTATAGCACATAATTACATACAATGTAGCGCACGACTTTTTTATAGTGTCGCGCTTGATTTAAGAAAGTTCATCAATCAACTTTTTGAACGTCGGGTTTTGCGATAATAGCATTGCGTTGCCGGTTATTATCATTTGTTTGCGCGCTCGCGTGAGGGCAACGTTCAGTTTTCGGTCAACGATAGTGCCGTCGTCGTTGAACGTGTTGTTGGTCAGAAAATCGAGCTGATATCTGCGGCTGACGGTAAACGAATAGATTATCACGTCGCGCTGCGAGCCTTGATAGCGCTCAATGGTGTCAATGCTGACGGCCTTGAGTTGGGGCATCGCAAGGCGCTCAATCTCTTTTCTAATCATGGCTATCTGGTTGCGGTAAGGTATAATCACGCCCACCGTGCGCTGAGGGTCAAACGCATCGCCGTAGAAACGGTAAATGCGACGCAAAATATCGGCAACGATTTCAGCCTCACAGGGGTTTACCTTGTCGCTGAGCGTGGCGTCGCGCTTGCCGTCAGAGCTGTCAACAAACAGCATTCGGTGGTTTTTAAGTTGCCGGTCAAGCTGGTCTTCAGCCTCGGCAGCGTAACTGAGCGTGGTTTCAAGTTGGTGAGGGCACGGCACGGGCATTATGCCCTCGCGCTCATAGAAATTGACCGACGAGAAGTGGGCTATGTCGGGGTGCATACGTCCCTGATGATTCAGCACGCCGTAAAACTGCTCTCTGCCCTTGCGCCGCTCAATGCGAATAAGTCGCTCAAACAGCGAGTTGCGACAGTCGTTCAGGCAAATGTCAACGAGGCACTCATCGCTCACGGCCGACAGCGTGACGTCTTGCTGCACCACGGCGGGCAACTGCTTGTGGTCGCCTATGAGTATGAACTTTGAGCCGTCAGTGTGAAGCATGGCAAGCAGCCCCACTATGTTTGGCTCAAGTATCTGCGACGCCTCGTCGATGATGGCGACGTCAAAGCGCTTTATGTCAAGCAGATAGCTCTTGCCCTGCATCGACGACGTTGTGCCCACGAATACGCGCTGACTTAGCAGCCGTGCCTTTATGTCGCTTAGCTTTGTGATGCCTGCCAAGCACTCTTCGATGAAGTATTTTCGGTAGCGCTCTTCAGCTGAATATATGTTGCCGATGCGCATGAAGTCGATGCCGCCCTCAACCAGCATTTCGCTGATTTCGTCAACGGCACGGTTGGTGTAGGCCATCAGCAGAATCGACTTACCGTCGGCAAGCGCCTCTTCAACCAGGAAGTGCAGCGCCATAGAGGTTTTGCCCGTGCCTGGCGGTCCCACCAGCAAGAAATAGTCTTTGGCTTGCTTTGCCTTCAGCACCACCTCGTCGTAATTCTTATGATACTGTCGCGTCAACTGCGCGTTGGTGTCGGCTTCGGGCTTTCGCTGCGCCAACAGCAGGTCACGAAACGACTGCTCGGCACATATAAACTGGTGCATAGAGCGAATGGCGGCACTGGCGGAGGCGTCGCTCGACGAGTGCTCAATGGCAAATCTCACCTCTGCCCCAGCCTTTGCCCTTGGCAGTTGGCTGAACACGTCGGGGTTGCGCTGCCCGTTGTTCAGGTGCATGGTCAGGTCGTTTACGTTTATCTCCACCAGCGTGCCTTTATACAGCAGGGCGTGACGTATGTCGGGCTCACAGCCCTTTTCATAGGCATAAAGCACCACCATGTCGCCTCGGCGGAAGTTTGGCAGAAAGTCGGCTTCGTCATCGGTGGGCAGCAGCTCAAGCGTCAGCAGGTCGTAGCCGCCATTTTCACTGTCAGACTTTTCATATTTCGCAAGTTTCAGTTCGGTGTAAATGTTGCCAGCCTCGCGCTTCTCTGCCAGCGGCATGTTCCACACGTCGGCGTCGCACGTGCCCTGCCCCACGGCCGCGCCAATCTTTGCCGACATCTGTTCGCGATAAACAAACGTGAGCATACGGCACAGGTAGGCCCTTTCAAGCGCTGACAGGCTATGCAGCGGGGCGCACACCTCGTTCAGCTGCGGCAATATGTACGTGTTTATGAAGTCTTGTTTCAGCGGCGTTGGCTTGACCAGTGCCGAGGGCTTAATGCTGTCGATGATTTGGTCAAAGCCCTCGCGCGCCATAAACAGTTCGCCCGCAACGATGCGGTTTCTAAGGTTAATGGCGTCAATGAACAGCCCCTGATAAAAGTTTACGTTGACAAGTCCGCCCGGCAACGGATATTTCGAGTACAGCAGATGCTCGTCGGTCAGGTTTATGGCGGTGTCGAAGTTGTAGTGCAGCACGCCGTAATAGAGCAGCAGTTGCACGTAGTGGTCTTCCTTTTGTATTGAGCCGTGCTCGCCCGGTCGCCCTCGCTCAATGTTGAAGTTCTTGCCCGACTTCTGTTCAACCAGCAGCCTAAGGTCGGTGGTCATAAGGTCAACCCTGCCCTGCAAGCCCAGCCGCTCGCAAACGAACGACGGCTCCAACACGGCTTTGTCACGGTCATACACATTGCGCTCACGGGCGAAAAGGTCGCTTTTGGCAGAGTCTTTGCGAAACAGGTATTTCACTATCCGCTCAATGTTGCGAGCCTGATTTCGGGCGCTCTCCTTATATTTGCCAGCGTCAAACTGACAGGCGGTGTATTCAAGGGCGTGCTCTTGAAAATCGCGCTTCAGCGTGTCGGCCCACGAGTATGGCTCGCCCTCAGGCGTGTGAACGATGTCGTCAAGTGCGCTGCCGGCAAAGCCTCCAAGCAGTATCGGCTCGGTGTTGGCGATGGGCTTCATGCGGTTTACGGTGTAGCCAAGCGGCGAGGTGCCATAGTCGGTAAACAGGGCGGCTATGCGACTTATGTCAATCAGGAAATCGGGCTCAACGATTATCAGCCGTGGCGCGATGGTGCCGTCTGTGCGCAGTTCAGAGTCAAGGGCGTTAAGTTGCATGTCAGTGCGCAGTATCTGCCTGAGATATCGAAAGCGCTCGTCGGTGTAGTCGATGCTGATTTCACGCTCGCCGTCAGCGAAGTCGGCATGGGCGGTTATCGTGTCATCGTCAAAGTCCTTAACCACGCAGCGTATATATTTATAGTCAATGTGGCGCTTGATGGTTCTCATCATAAAAATTGAACAGACGAAATACGATATACTTGTTGCTATTGTTATACCTTGTATTCCAATACACTTCGAAAGAATTATACTAAATATTATGTTTATAATAACAGCCATTATA
>CAZPNJ010000033.1:12879-13126 GCA_964587765.1 uncultured Prevotella sp. | reverse complement strand
GATGCTACTCGTAAGGCGTTTTATGAGAACGATTTTATATTAATCGCATTTCCGCTTTTTGTAGAGAACCTTCCCGCCCCACTCTTGGAATTTCTTTCAACATTAAAGCCCAAGACAACACCTACTCAATTGGCATTTTTGATACAAGGCGGATTTGACGAAGGATGTCATTTGCGATGCTGCGAAACATTCGTGAAAACTCTACCTGAGAAATTAGGCTGTCAGTCTGCGGGCATCTTGTTAAAAG
>CAZPNJ010000033.1:10277-12869 GCA_964587765.1 uncultured Prevotella sp. | reverse complement strand
ATTCGCTTTGACAAGAAAAACACTAATCGCTATTTAGAGCCATATAAAGAGATGGGGCGCTTGTTTGCCAAGGAATTGACGTTTGATACACCCGAAGCGCGCAAGTTCACTGGTCCTGAGCGTTACCCCAAATACATCATTTTCATATTTCACTTGTTTATTATTAGATATGTGCGTCACATGATGCGCAAGACCTTCCGTAGCGAACTGGGGTGCACCGGTGATCTTGCCGCACAGCCATATCTCAGCGAACTTATCGGCAACGACGAAGATAATTAGGAAACAAGACGCACGGACATGAAGAGACGATACAAGACAGGACAGCGCACCCTACAAAACAGTGATAATGATAGTGGTGTGAAATGAAGGGATTAAAGATAAAACGAAATGATAAGTAAAAAGTTTGTTGTCGCCATATTTCTTTTGATGACCTTTACTCAAGCGTTTGGGCAAGAGACGATATGCTCATACGTCGTCAAGGACGGTCGCTCTATCCTTCATCCAGATGGAAGTCATACCGTCGCTGTCATCTTTGTCCTCAACTATCAGGGTACACCCTCTGACGCCGAGAAAAGTCTCGTGGCTTCATTGAAAGAATCAATAGCAAAAATAAGATAGCGCACGATTAGAGACAATGAACACGCACCACTGGCGATGGATATTATGAGAGTTGCATAGAAGGGCCTGAGGGAATCTTAATAGAAATCACGGAATAAACTTTTCACCGTTTGCATGGTTTTTCCCTTTTGGGTAATTATAACGGCAACATATCACATTACCTTTGCAGAAAAGTGAAGACAATATGAAACAGTTAAATGCATTTTGTGGGTTGGAAACAGAGCGGCTCTTGCTCAGGCATTGGCAGGAGGAAGATGCAGAGAGGCTCTATGAGTTGGCGAAAGACCCACAAGTTGGTCCTGCGGCTGGTTGGAATCCGCATCAGTCGGTGGAGGAGAGCCGGGAGATTATTCAGACTGTTTTCGATAAACCTACGATTTACGCTGTTGTTTTACTGGAAACTGGCGACGTCATCGGCTGTTGTGGATTCTTCTATGACGAGAGTCTCTGCCAAGACGAGCGTGAAGCCTTGTTGGGCTATTGGCTCGGCACGGCGTATTGGGACAAGGGCTATACCACAGAGGCCGCCCGTGAGTGCATCCGCTATGCCTTCGAGGAACTAAAGTTGAAGCGTATGTGGTGCGGCAACTTCGTGGAGAACACCCGCTCCGCCCGTGTGCAGGAAAAACTTGGCTTCAAGTATCATCACACTCAGACCGATAGTCACTTTAGCGATGAGGAGAAGACGACAGTCATAAACATCTTGGATAATGAAAAAGTATAGCATATTTTTCTTGATGCTGATTGCTGTAGGCATCATCTCATGCAAACAGCAAAAGAAAGTGGAGCTACAGGGGTACACAAAGACCTCGATGGGCAAGGTGTATTATGCAACTGAGGGCGAGGGCAGTCAGACGATTGTCTTCGTTCACGGCCTTGGTTGCGATTTGGATTCTTGGAAGGAACAGCGAGGCGTAATCTATGGAGCAAAGGAAGTCTTTCTCGACCTGCCTGGCTTCGGCAAGAGCGACAAGCCCGAGGCGGAATATACGCTGGAGGCATTTGCTGAGGCTGTCATTAGCGTGATGAACGATACGAAGACCGATAAGGCTATCCTTGTGGGGCATAGTCTTGGAACGGCCGTCTGTCGCGAGGTGGCTCTGCTCCATCCTGACAGGGTGAAGGCACTGGTCGATGTGGATGGCGTCTATTGCCTCTATCCCAAGGACACAACATCTGCGGAATATCAGGAGTATGTATCAGCCGTCAACGGTTTTGCCGGTAGTTTCGACACGCCCGATGTCTCTGGCATTTTTTCGGATTTCGTCGGTTCTTTGGCTGGTCCCAACACCCCAAAGGCCATCACCGACTATGCCATGAGCACGATGCCCAAGACCAAGAATTATGTGGCGGCCTCAACAATGAGGAACCTCATCAAGAAAAAATATTGGACGGGCGCACAAATCACCTGTCCAGCCCTCATCATCTGCACAAAGAACTCTGGACTCATGCCCGATAACCGCAAGCAGATGCAGGCGCTCTATCCCCGCATGACCTACCACGAACTCGATTCCTGCGGTCATTTTATCATGATGGAAGAAGCTGAGTGGTTCAACAAAGAACTGAATGATTTTATCAAGTAATCTGAAAGCATGAAATGGCATATGAACTGGAGAATCATCATTTGTAAATCCTTTGGCTACTGCATAGCCATGGGATTACTGGCGAGTTGCCGAAACGTTCCTGAAACCATCGAGAGGATTGACGTTAACGGCGTGAACCTTGTGTATAGTGTCAGCTTGATTTACACTGTTTCCACAACTTTGTTTCTTGGAGAAAAGGTCAAATAATCCCATACAACTTGTAGTTATTAAAAGTATAAAGAGAAATTATGAAGAATGAAGTTTTGTATGTTCTGTTGAACGAGTATGCCGACTATGAGCCGGCATTTATTTCTACCTCTATCACTTGTGGTCGATTTGGGATGAGGGAGAATCCTATGTATATAAATAAGGTGGTGGCTCCGACGATGGA
>CAZPNJ010000033.1:0-10267 GCA_964587765.1 uncultured Prevotella sp. | reverse complement strand
ACAGCCTGACTATTCGTTCGAGACGATGCCGGAGGACTATGCGGCCCTGATTCTTGTTGGCGGTATCGGATGGCAGAGCGATGAGGCCGAGAAAGTAGTGCCATTGGTGGAGCATGCACTCTCGAAAGGGATTATCGTGGCAGGTATCTGTAAAGCCGCATCTTTCCTTGCAAAGCATGGTTTCCTGAACAACGTGAAACATACTGGCAACGGCCTCGATGAACTGAAACGCTGGGGCGGCAGCAACTACACCAACGAGGCAGGTTATCAGAACGTGCAGGCGATAAGCGACGGCGGCATCGTGACGGCCAACGGCACGGCGGCTCTCGAATTTGCCGTGGAACTGCAGAGGCTCCTGCATGTGGATTCCGAAGAGGACATCGCCAATTATTATCAGTTCATGCACCTCGGACTGTGTGAGTTTTTGAAACAAATGTATGCAATGAAGAAATAAACAAAGCGTATGGACTTGAAGATATTTGTTATAGAATCCTCATAACTGATAAAAGGAAAGGGAGAAAGGGAAGAAACAATGAGAAAACTTCTTTTTAGCGCAGCAACGCTAAATCTGCTACTCTTCATCGGGCATCTGCTGTGCCTTGGCTGTCTGGACAAGGCATTCGCTGTGTATGGAATCCAGGATAAGATGAACGATTTATCTGGAGGGAACGATGCCATATTATATGGCGTGACCATCCTCATCGCCATCTGTTTCGGGCTTTGTGGCCTTTGGGGATATTCGAAGGCCGGAATCATCAGGCAGTTGCCACTTCTGAACCTCGGCATTTTCGCTGTTGCCGCAGTATTCCTGCTCAGAGGCGTTTACGGCCTGTGCAAATTGTGGCTCAGTTTTTCATGGATAGAATTGCCCTCAACGGTAGTGGCATTGTTTGTGGGCATTGCCTATTTGCTTTCCCTACGACAGAGTGGTATAATAATGGAGTGAAATAAGTGAATAGAAATAGTTTCTTAGGTATAACATATAAAGAGTGACATGAAACAGCTAATAGCATTTTGCGGGTTGGATTGTGAAAAGTGCGATGCTCGCATAGCCACAATGAACAACGATGATGCCCTGCGCGAGAAGACCGCCAAGGCATGGAGTGAAATGAACAAAGTGGAGATTACCACAGAGATGATCAATTGCATGGGATGTCGTGCCGATGGCGTGAAGTTTGCCTATTGCCAAAACATGTGCCCAATACGGCAATGTGCTTTATCAAAAGGTTTAGAAACATGTGGCGATTGCTCAGAGATGGAAACGTGTCAGAAAGTCGGCATGGTCATTGGTGATAACGATGAGGCTCGTTGTAATCTACTTACATGTAGCCCAGCGACCATTGGTCAAAAGGCAAGATGAAAACTACAGTAATAAATTATTTGAAGTCGCAAATATAGTAATGAAAGCAATATTATATATTCATGGTATGGGCGGTTCTGCCTCTGAGGCGGAACAATATAAGGATTTGTTTGATTGCGAAGTCATAGGCTTGGACTATGACAGTTATGAGCCTTGGATTGCAAAGGACATTGTGGCAAATAAATACTTCGAGCTGAAAGAGCATTACGATGAAATTGTAATAATAGCCAACAGCATCGGAGCGTATTTCACGATGCTGGCATTGAGTAAAGAGAACATTGCCCATGCCTATTTTATTTCGCCAATGGTGGATATGGAGAAGTATATCTTGACCAAGATGAAGCCTGAGGAGGTTGATGAGAATTACCTTGCTTTCGTACGCAATCATACCATACAATGGCATGTCGCTACCGATATTCTATATGGAGGTAACGACCACCTTGTTGATGTGGAAACTATTCGTAAGTTTGCCGACAAGCACCATGCCTCTCTCACTATTATGCAAGACGGCGAGCACTGGTTTCATACGGCAGAGCAAATGACATTTCTAAAACGATGGATAAAATCTTGTATGCGAAATAAAAATGAAGCGTATGATACTTAGAACCTTTGTCAAAGAGGATTCTGCCGTAATCTGCAGTTGGATTACTACGGAAAAGGAGTTGTACCAATGGTCAGCTGACAGACTGTGCTACTTCCCATTGCCAGCGGATGCCTTGTATGAGTATTATCAGAAGATGGGCGATGGAGTCATTCCTTTAACTGCTATTGATGAGAACGAAAAAGCGGTGGGACATATATTTATTCGCTATCCTCAACCCGAAGATAAAAATATTGTGCGGCTTGGCTTTGTGATTGTTGATAAGGCTTTGCGAGGACAGGGAGTTGGTAAGCAACTTGTGCAAGCTGCCATTGACTATGTCCACAATCAGCTTCATGCTAAGAAAATCACGCTTGGTGTATTTGTCAATAACGAAAGTGCGCAATGCTGCTACGAGGCTGTAGGTTTCCGCCCGACAGGCGAAACCGTATCATATCAAATGCAAATCGGTGATTGGAATTGCATGGAGATGGAACTATAGTTTCTGAAACTTTGTGCAGAATAATATAATATGAAAACGCTGATTGGAAAACAACATTGTTTTTCCGTTTCGGGTAATGCATTAGATATGCTTTCGCTTTAATTTTGCCTTCAAATTACACCAATAAAAAAATATGTTATGAAAAAGATAACCACATTAACACTGTCGCTCTGGACTGTATTGAGTGCAAGTGCCCAGACCGACTCCCTATCTCATGATACAACTGAGGTTTGGAAAGAAACAAATCTAAAAGAGGTTGTAGTGAAAAGTAAATTGCCACAAACCCATATTAAGGGTGATGCATTGGTGACTCGCATAGCAGGCACTAAGTTGGAACACGCTGGAACAAGTATTGACTTGCTTGACCACTTGCCACAGGTTGATGCGTCTGATGATGGTGTTAGCGTTGTAGGACGTGGCGCCGCTACCATATATATAAATGGCAGAGTGGTGACTGATATGGCAGAACTGACTCGTTTGCAATCAGATGAGATAAGTAGGGTGGAGATAGTGCAAAACCCTGGTGCCCGTTATTCGGCATCTACCAATGCGGTAATTCGAATATATAAGAAAAAAACGCAGGGTGAAGGTTTTAGCGTGGATAATCAAAGTTCTTATGTTTATCAGTATGGTAATTACGGAATGAATAACTTGCAGATGAACTATCGTAAGGGCGGACTTGATATAGGCGCTGGTCTGTATGCTGGATTGGGTATGACAGGAAAGAATACAGTCGTTACTCAGAATACTTATATTCAAAATCTTTGGACACAGAATACTGATGTCAGGGTTCGTGCACGAAATAAGTTTATTTCTCCGACCCTAACCTTGAACTGGCAACCAAACGAAAACCATAGTCTTGGTATGCGTTACAATTTTATGCGTAGTCCAATGCAGAATATGAAAGGGTCGCGACTTATTACAGACATATTCCTTGACGGTAATGCCTTTGAACACTCATATTCAAAAGTTGCTCCTGCATATAATAGCTGGAACCATTCACTCAACACATATTATAGTGGATTGAGTTGCGGCTGGCAGATAGATGTTAACGCAGACCTTTATATAAAAGGTGGTGGACTGGACAATGAAACGAACGAGACTGTTACTTCGTTAGGCAACTCTCAGACTGCTACCCAAACATCTGTAGTAAATACCCTTAATCGCACCCATGATCATTTGTATGCCGTTAAGGCAACAGCCACTCATGGTTTGTTTGGTGGAGAGGTGTCGTTTGGAACAGAAGACAGTTACACACACCGTACCACCAAATATACTAACCCTCAGCACGTGGTAAGTGATAACGAAACGAAAATCAATGAGGTGATGGTTGCTGGATTTGTGGAATATCAAAGGTATATTGGTTCGCTGAGTGTTGATGCAGGTATTCGTTTTGAGCATGTCAACAACGACTATTAATACGATGTGCGTCAGCCCGAGCAGAGCAAAAACTATAATGACTTGTTCCCAAGTCTTGCCGTTGGTATGCCTGTCGGAAAAATTATGGGGGCTCCAGTTCAGTTGATGGCTTCTTATTCTCGTGATATTGCTCGTCCAAGTTATGAACAGCTACGCAGTAATGTGTTCTATGATAATAAATACACTCTTGAGGGTGGTAATCCCAACCTTAATCCGCAGTATAACCATAGTTTCGGACTAAATGCAGCTTGGCGTTGGCTGAACCTTTCAGCGGGTTATGAGCATATAAAAGATGAAAGCACCATTTTCTCAGAGCCATTCAGCACAGAGCATCCGGAGGTGTCGTTTCTGCACCCTATAGAACAAGACCCTTATAACTCTTGGTACACCAGTCTGGACATAAAGCCCAATTTGAGTCTTTCTCAAAAAGATGGAACTTATTGGATGCCACACGCATCGCTTACTCTCAGGGGACAGGATTATGAGGCTGCTACAAAAGATGGTGTGCGCCTGATGAATCACCCAGTGTTCTCGTTGAAGTTTCAGAATCAGTTGATTCTAAAGCACCACTGGTCGGCTGAAATATCTTATGCATTTCATAGTAAAGGCCATTATGGAAACTCTGCCCTTGTTGGAACCAAGCAAAGCATTGGTTTCCGCCTAAGAAAGAGTTGGTTTAACGACCGCCTTGAAACTCGCATAGCTGCCAGCGATTTGTTTAATCAGAATACTCAGCGACTAATCACTTATAATGGTGCACGTGAAATTGCTGAAACCACAATCCCTTGCCGTTCGGTGTCTTTGTCTGTTCGCTACAAATTCAACACAGCTCGCAGCAAATACAGAGGTCAGAGTGCTGGTAGCAGTCAGAGAGAACGAATGTGATTAGTGCATGATTGCATTATAGTTCCACAACAGTTATTCCGGCCCCGCCAAATTGGACGTTTTCGTCACGGAATGAATTAACGTTGGGAACGGTGGCAAGGTATTGGCGTATGAGTTGGCGAAGTATGCCATTGCCCTTGCCGTGGAGTATGCGCACTTGAGCCATGCCAAGAAGAATTGCATCGTCAATGAAGTGGGTGACGGCGTTAAGTGCTTCGTCGCCACGCATACCCATGACGTTAAGCTCTGGCGAGAATGATTTCTTGCGTGAGTCAATGGCTGAGCGTGTGTCACGGCTTACACTGAAGGTGGTAAGCCCTGCCATAAGTTGCTCTTGCTTTGTCTTGGGCTGCTCTTGCGGAGCAGATGCAGCCTCAAGGCGCGAGAGCTTTATGCGGGTACGCATTTCGCCAATGATGATTGTTGCTTCTGAACCATTTATCTGTTCAATTCTTCCTGTTGATTTAGTGCCTTTTATTCTTGCTAAATCGCCTTCAGATAGAGCCTTAGGCTTTGCTTTGGCGGCGATTTCAGCTTGAATTTGTTTTTCCTCAACACGCTTTTGCGCCTTCTCTTGAATATGCTTTTTGTGGCGCTCTTTGCGTTGACGAATTTGCTCTATTTTGCGAGCTATAAATTCATCGTTGGCTTTAGTGTCTATTTCGTTTACTTCCTGCTTAAACTCCTCAATCTCTTTGCGCAAACGGTGGGTCGCCTCTTTTTCTGCCTGCGCTTCTTTTATTTCCTTAATGGTATTTTCAATACGACGGTTAGCTTCGGCAAGAAGTTCGTTAGCCTCTTCTTTGGCTTTCTTCAAAATTGCCTTACGCTGTGCCTGAATATCGTTAACGTCGTCTTCGTAGCGGCTTATGGTGCGCTCAAGGTCTTTCTCTTGCTGATGGATATTTTGGCGTTTGTTTTCCCAATAACGCTTGTCGCGAACAATGTCTTGCAAGTATTTGTCGCTTTGAATGTAGTCAGAACCAACAATGTCTGAAGCCTCCTTTATGACCTGTTCGGGCAGTCCTATCTTGCGCGCTATCTCAATGGCGAAAGAAGAGCCAGGGCGACCGATGGCGAGTTTGAACAGTGGCTGCATCTCGTGGCGGTCGTATAGCATGGCACCATTGGCTATGCCCTCATGAGAGTCGGCAAAGTGCTTTAGGTTTTGATAGTGGGTAGTGATTACGCCATAAGCTCCTCGCTGGCAAAGTTGGCCGAGTACGCTTTCAGCTATGGCGCCACCAATTTGTGGCTCAGTGCCAGTGCCAAACTCATCAATCAGCAAAAGGGTGCGAGCCGAAGCTTGCTTCATCATATTCTTCATATTCAGCAGATGCGAAGAATAGGTACTCAGGTCGTTCTCAATGCTTTGCTCATCGCCGATATCAATCATAATATCATCAAAGACGCCAGCCTTTGAACGCTCGTCAAATGGCACGCTCAGTCCGCACTGTAGCATATATTGCAGCAGTCCTGTGGTCTTCAGACAAACAGATTTTCCACCAGCGTTAGGGCCAGAGATAATCAAAATGTGTTTGTCTGGCGTCAGCATAATGTCAAGCGGATGAATGGGTTTGTTTTGCTTGGCAAGTGACTTTTCAAGCAATGGGTGGCGAGCACTGATCCAGTCAATCAGGGGCTCAGGACTGACTACAGGCTCTATGGCTTTCATCTCTTTCGCTACTCTGGCTTTGGCTAAAATGAAGTCAACGTCGGCGAGCAGTTCAAAGCCCAAGAGAATACCCTTAATATGTGGTCTTAAAACTTTGCTGAAATCGGTTAAGATTCTTATTATCTCGCGCCTTTCATCGGCCTCAAGCTCACGAATACGGTTGTTGGCTTCAACCACTTCGGTTGGCTCAATGTAAACTGTGCGACCGGTGGCACTCTCATCATGAACTATTCCGCTTATGCGACGTTTCATCTGTGGCGCTACAGGTATTACCAATCGACCGTCTCTTAGTGTTGGCTCAAGGTCTTTGTCAACCAGTCCCTCGCTTTGCGCCGTACGCATAATATTATATAAGGTGCGAGATATAGAACCTTCCATGCGCTTCAGTTCAGAGCGTATTCTGGCTAATTCCTGCGAAGCAGTATCACGGATCTTTCCGTATTTATCTACGAGATGACTTATTCTGTTAACCAGTTGCGGAAACGTCGGTATTCCGTCGGCAAGGTCGCTCAGGTGCTTGTATCGGCGCTCAGGCTCTCGCTCGTCATCATCGTCTGGTTGATGAACGGTTTGTGTCAATATGTCAACCAACTTGCAAACGGTGTTCATTGAGCGCATCAGTTGAAAGAGGTTGTCCTCTTCCATATAAGTGCCCTCCAGTCGGAGGCGCTTCAACGGCTCGCGCAGGTCAAAGAAGTTTTCCAACGGAAACTCATCGCCGTTGTCAATAATCAGCCTCAGTTCGTGGGTTTGTCCGAGCAGTTGGTTTATCTTGTTGGCATCGTTGATGAAGCCCATTTCGTCAACACGACTCTTGCCAAGCGTTGACATACACTGAGCGTAAAGCAGCGAGCGCACCTCGTCAATGCCTAATTTCTTTTCTATATTATCGGGATATGTCATTTCTTTCTTTTTACCTTAGTGGTCTTTTTCGTTCTCGTCGTAGCCGCATCTTCGCTTTTCAGCATTATGTTGGCTTTGAGGTTCAGGTAAGTCTTGGGCGAGAACTCGTTTTCTTCAAAATATTCCAGCAGCGAATATTGCTGATTCATAGCCATAAACAGCTCTGCCATCTGTTCCATGAACTTGTCTTTTGTGGCTTGGTTGGTAAAGCTGGGCTTGGTCGATTGGTATAATTCCACCAATGGCATCAGTTGTGTGCGAAAATAGTTGGTGCCCTTGTAAATTCGCTCTTGCATGGTCTTCTGACTGCTTTCGTTATGAGCTGCCAAAATTTTCTTGTATTGTGTGTGGAAACTCTCTGCCACCTTGTCAAGCTGAATAAGGCACTCGTTCATCTTACGATAGTCAGCCACCAGCCCGGGGGCATAGTTAAACATTTCGTCGTTGGCAGTACGATAAATTCGCTCAACAGCCTGTTGTACGGGCTTTATGCTGAATAGTTCGTCAAGCGTCTTTACCATATATTCCATTTGCAGTTTGCTGAGCGTTTCTTTTTGCGGCTTGTTCAGTGCGTTCAGTCGGTTGTATTCGTCCACCGTCTGGTCGGGTATTATGGCTTTCTTTGTCAGCGGCTTGCTCAGCACCATGCCTTCAAGAGTTTTGCAGCGACTTAGTGCAACGTAAGTTTGTCCGTGGGCAAACGAGCGCGAAACGTCTATTATGGCGTGTTCAAACGTCAGGCCTTGGCTCTTGTGTATGGTTATTGCCCATGCCAGTCGCAATGGTATCTGCTTGAAAGTGCCTTGCACCTCTTCGGTTATCTCCTTAGTGGTTTGGTTGAGCGTGTATTTTGAGTTTGTCCACTCTTCCATTGTCAACTCAAAGTCGTTGGCGCTGTTCTTGGGCTTTACGTAAACGCTGCCTTTCGACAGTTGGGTAACGTCAGCGAGTAGTCCGTTGTAATATCTGCCTTGTCCAGACGAGTCGTTCTTAATGAACATCACCTGTGCGCCCTCTTTCAGCGTAAGCTCTTCCTCTGCGGGGTAAGATGACGCAGGGAAGTCACCCTCTACCATGGCGGTAAATGTGAACTCTTCGCCACTGAGCTTGTCAAGCTGTTCTTGGTTGAACTTATTGGCAGGGGCGTTGTGGGTAGTCAGTCTGATATAGTCGCTGCCCTTGGGCGGCTCAAAGTCGGGAATGTATCTTGAGTTCAGCGCAGCCAGTGTGGCGTCATCGGCTTTGTAGTCGCGAATGTTGTTGAGCAGTTTCAAGAAACTCTCGTCGTGCTGACGGTAAACCTTTTCCAGTTCAACTGTGTAGTAGGGTAGGGCATTGAGCGCTTGGCTTGAAAAGAAATATGGTGTGCGATAGAATTGTTTCAGCATTTCCCACTCGTCGGCCTTAACCACGGGTGTCAGTTGCTGCATATCGCCTATCAGTAATAGTTGCACGCCGCCAAATGGAAGATTGTGTTGCGGGCGATAGCGCCTGAGAACGTTGTCAACGGCATCAAGTACGTCTGCACGCACCATACTTATCTCGTCAATCACCACAAGGTCAATTGAGCGTATTATGTCGCGCTTCTGTTTCTTAATCTGGTATTTCTTGTTTTTGTCGCCTCCAAACGATGCTCCTGGCACGTATGGCGACAGCGGCAGTTGAAAAAACGAGTGAATGGTCTGACCGTTGGCGTTGATGGCGGCAATACCCGTAGGGGCAAGCACCACCATGCGCTTGGGCGAGTTCTCACGCAGGTATTTCAGAAACGTGGTTTTGCCCGTTCCTGCCTTACCCGTAAGAAAAAGGTTTGCCCCAGTGCCCTCAATGAAGTCGAGCGCCATCTGAAAATCTTCGTTTATCTCCATTTTCGTTCTTTCGTTTGCCTTTTTATATAATTAAGGTGTGACCTTTGTGGGGTCGCACCTTAAAAAGTGGTTGCAAAGATAGTGATTTTAATTCACAATCCATAATTATTCATTGGCGTATAAAATCTTATACGTCGCAAACGGGGCTTTTCCTGAAAAAACGCTCCCTTTGTAGTTAAGCGTTCTTTTGCAACAAATCTCTGATTTCGGTCAACAGCTTAACCTCTTCAGAAGGCTCTGCCGGAGCAGCTTCTTCAGCGGCTGCTGCCTCGTCTTTCTTTATCTTGTTTGTCATCGCCGTAATGCCCTTGATAATCAGGAATATACAGAATGCAATGATTAAAAAGTCGATGGTGTTTTGCAGGAAATTTCCGTAGGTGATTTTTGCATCGCCTATGGTCAGCGACAAGTTCTTGAAGTCGATGCCACCAATTATAATGCCAATGATAGGCATCAACAGGTCATCAACGATTGAAGAAACAATCTTACCAAACGCACCGCCGATGATTACACCAACAGCCATGTCAATGACGTTACCACGCATTGCAAACGCCTTAAAATCATTTAGAATTTTACTCATAGTAGTATGGTTTTTATAATATTTAATAGAAGTTTCTTGTGCAAATATAGAAAAAAGTTAGTAACTTTGCGCACGAAAAAGAAAGAAATCTTATTTTTAACACTTAAAAAATAAAACGTAATGATTAAAATTGGTATTAACGGATTTGGCCGTATCGGTCGCTTCGTTTTCCGTTCTACTCTTGAGGCAGAAAACGCAAAGGACGTAGTTGTAGTAGGTATCAACGACCTTCTACCTGTTGATTACATGGCTTACATGCTCAAGTATGACACAATGCACGGACAGTTCGATGGCACTATCGAGGCTGACGTTGAAAAGAACGAGCTTATCGTAAACGGCAACCACATTCGCGTTACAGCAGAGCGCGACGCTGCTGACCTTAAGTGGGACGCAATTGGCGCTGAGTACGTAGTAGAGTCTACTGGTCTGTATCTGACAATGGACCGTGCTGAGAAGCACCTCCAGGCTGGCGCAAAGTATGTAGTTCTCTCTGCT
>CAZPNJ010000032.1:12335-13163 GCA_964587765.1 uncultured Prevotella sp. | reverse complement strand
TATAGCCCTCTTCGCCATAAGGACTAATGTATTTCAACACCAAAGAGTTCTCGTTCATTTGTAGTGCGTCCCACACTTTGGCATTGAAACCTTGCTTTCCTCCATGAAGACTGTTTGGACCATTATTAATTGGCAGGGTATATTCTTTGCCATGAAGTTGAAATTTACCTTTGCATATGCGATTGCCATAGCGTCCAATAAGGGTGCTTAAGTATGGCTCTGGCGAATTAATGACCTCGTTAATGTTGTCATGCCCCTGAATTACATTAGCTCGATTGCCATTCTTGTCTGGCACCATTATTGCAACTATTGCACCACCATAATTCGTTATGGCTACAACATTGTCGTTATTGTTTTTAAGGAAGAATAAATCTGTTTTCTTACCATTTAGTTCAGTCTGAAAGTTCTCACGCTTCAGACCACATAGATGTTCTACATCGATTGCTCCCATAATAGATAATTTTAGTTAGTAACGTTTCTGCAAAGTAAGCGAAAAAATACGAATGCCGCAAACTCTTAGGCGGAAAAAGACGAATTTGGGAGTTAAAAAATATTTATGGGGGCGCTTTCGCTTAGTTATAAAGGCTTAATCGCCGATATTTGCGCTCCTTTTCTTTAGATTCTCGAGCAAATCGGCAACCACATAGCTGCTGCCTCCAACAAAGATGAAATCGTCTTCTTTTGCTGATGATAGCGCTGCATCGTATGCGTCAATGACTTTCATGAACGTTTCCGTTTTCAGTCCGTGCGCTTGTGCTATTGCGTTAAGTTGCTCTTTAGGCATAGCTCTTTTGCAAGAGGGTTGGGTTATGTAGTATTTATATCCCT
>CAZPNJ010000032.1:1476-12325 GCA_964587765.1 uncultured Prevotella sp. | reverse complement strand
TCTTGCGGAAGCATACTAATAACGGTCTTAGCGTCTTTGTCGCCAACCATACCAAGAACTATGTGCTTGTTGCTTTGTGGCATTTGGCTTATCTGTTTGCTAAGGTATTGCCAGCCGCCTGCATTGTGTCCTGTGTCGCATATTACCAATGGGCTTTTCTGCAATGTCTGCCAACGCCCCAGAATCTTGGTCATAGCCTGCACGTTTGCGAAGCCTTCCTTAACGCTCTGCTTTTCAACCAAATCGCCAAGCAGTTTAACTGCGTTCAGAATGGTATTAGTGTTCTTTATCTGGTATTCACCAGTCAGCTCGCCTTGTATTTCGCCAAAGTCCTCCGTGCTATACCTTATATAATAAGGTGTACTTTCGCTGTCGATTATTTGCATATTATCCTCGGCGAAAACAATTCTTGCGTTAAGTTCATTTGCCTTTGTCTCGAACACATGGCGGGTCTCGTCGGTCGCCTCGCCAATTACTACGGGCGTGTCAGGCTTTATTATACCAGCCTTCTCGCTTGCTATCTGTGCGAGTGTGTTGCCTAAGAACTGCGTGTGGTCAAAGCTTATATTAGTAATCACCGATAGGATAGGGCTGATTATGTTCGTACAGTCTAACCTTCCGCCCAGTCCTACTTCAATTACGGCAATGTCAACCTTCTCGTCGGCGAAATACTTGAACACCATAGCCGTCGTTAGCTCAAAGAAAGAGGGGCGTAGTTCGTTAATCAACGACTGACATTCCTCGACGAAATCAATGACGTATCGTTCACTTACGCACTTGCCGTTAACCCTTATTCTCTCGCGAAAGTCAACAATATGCGGCGATGTGTATAGCCCGACCTTATACCCTTGGCTTTGCAGTATGGCGGCAAGCGTGTGGCTGACCGACCCTTTTCCGTTAGTGCCAGCTATGTGAATAGTCTTGTATTGGGTGTGAGGGTGTCCGAAATGCTCGTCAAGCACATGCGTGTTGTAAAGTCCTTTTTTATAAGCAGAAGCACCCACGTGTTCAAACACGGGGGTGCTATTGTATAGGAACTGAATTGTCTCGTTGTAATTCACTGCGTTAACTGATGTATTCTTTGAAACGTTCAAATATGGTCTTCTTTGTGGCGTTGTCGCCTACGAAGTTGTCGCTTCCGCGCATCTTTTCAATGTTTTCCTTTTCCTCTTTCGTAAGTGTCTTCGGAACGTAAACGCTTATGTCCACAATGATATCGCCTTTGCCACTGCCGTATCCTTTAACCGCAGGCAATCCTTTGTCTCTTAGTCTGAGAGTCTTTCCGGGTTGCGTGCCAGGCTCAATCTTTATCTTAACCGATGTGCCTTCAATGGTTGGTATATCAACCGTTCCACCAAGGGCAGCCGTTGGGAAGTCGAGTAGCAGGTTGTAGATAAGGTTCTGCCCGTCTCTTGTGAATGTGTCGTTATTTTCCTCTTCAACAAACACCTGCAAGTCGCCATTTATGCCGTTGTGCATACCGGCGTTACCTTTGCCTGCTACGTTTATGACCATTCCGTCGGCAACACCTGCGGGAATGTTTATTTCAACGATATCCTCGCCCTTGACAGTGCCTGAGCCGTGGCAATGATTACATTTGTTTTTGATTACGGTTCCCTCGCCATGACACGTTGGGCACTCCGTCTGTGTCTGCATTACGCCAAACATGGAACGGGTGCTGTGCATAACATAGCCAGAGCCGTGGCACGTCGGACATGTCTCTGGTTGCGAACCGCCTTCTGCGCCTGTGCCATGGCAATGCTCGCAGGTCATGTCCTTACGAACTTTGAACTTCTTCGTGACTCCAGTTGAAATCTCTTTCAAGTTGAGCTTAACCCTAAGTCTAAGGTCTGAGCCACGGAAAACAGGCTTTTGTCGCTGCCCGCCGCCGAAGCCTCCGAAGTCGAAGCCTCCAAAACCGCCGCCGTGACCGCCGAAGATGTCTCCGAAAGCAGAGAAGATGTCGTCCATAGAGAAACCTGCTCCGCCGAAGCCTGCGCCACTGTCCGGTGCGTCAAATCCGAACTGGTCGTAGTTCTGGCGCTTTTGCGGGTCGTGCAATACGTCGTATGCCTCTGCGGCTTCCTTGAATTTTGCCTCCGCTTCCTTGTCGCCGGGATTTCTGTCAGGGTGATACTTTATGGCGAGTTTACGATAAGCCTTCTTTATCTCGTCTTCTGTAGCGTTTTTGCTAACGCCCAGCACTTCATAGTAATCGCGTTTCACTTTATTTGCTCTCCTTTATAGTCCGACTTATTGTCCGACTGCTACTTTTGCGTGTCTAATAACCTTATCGTTAAGGGTGTATCCTGTTTGCATACAGTCTATGACCTTGCCCTTCTTGTCATCGCCCATGCCGGGAACCATAGCCACAGCTTCGTGGTAGTCAACGTCAAAGTCTTCGCCCTCGGTCTCAATCTTCTTTACGCCAAGAGTTTCAAGAGTCTGCTGTAGTTTCTTGTATATAAGTTCCCAGCCTTCTTCCAAAGCCTTGATGTCGTTGGCTTTGTCAGCGTTGCTTACGGCGCGCTCCATGTCATCGAGTACCGGCAAAATAGCGGAAACGGTCTTTTCGCCGCCATTAAGTATCAGCTCTGTCTTCTCTTTTAGAGTACGCTTTTTGTAGTTGTCAAACTCGGCAACGGTTCTTAGATACTTGTCTTGCAATTCATCGAGTTTAGCCTGAAGTTCGTTTATGGGGCTATTCTCTTCATTGCCTTCATCAGCGGCAGAGCCTTCCTTTGGCTCTTCGTTTTTCGTATCTACTGTTTCTTCTTCCTTGCCTTCTTCGGGCTGGGTGTTTATCTTCTCTTCTTTTTCTTCGTTATTTGCCATGATTTATTAAATATAGTTCATTGAAGCGTTATGCAAAAAACATGCCAAAGCGTGTTTATTGTTGGTATAGCTTTTCTTTCTGAGCCTTTATTTCCTCGTCATAGATATACTCATCGTATGGCATAAGCTTGTCTATAGTGCCATTCGGCGTGAGCTCTATGATGCGATTGGCGACCGTCTCAATGAATTCGTGGTCGTGGCTGGCAAACAGCACGTTGCCTTTGAATGTGACGAGGTTATTGTTGAACGCCTGAATGCTTTCCAAGTCAAGGTGGTTTGTTGGCGTGTCAAGTATCAAGCAGTTTGCGTCTTTAAGTTGCATACGCGCAATCATCATTCTCATGCGCTCGCCACCGCTTAGCACGTTTACTTTCTTCTCGACTTCTTCCTGTTTGAACAGCATTCTGCCAAGGAAACCCTTCATCTGCACCTCGTTGCCAGGCCCCCATTGCGACAGCCAGTCAACAAGGTTCATTTCGCTCTGGAAGTATTCCGTGTTGTCAAGTGGCAGATATGCTGTGGTGATGGTTACGCCCCACTTATAGTCGCCCTCTTGAGCCTGGCGGTTTCCGTTGATAATCTCAAACAGGGCGGTCATGGCTTTAGGGTTATGGCAGAGGAAAACCACCTTCTGACCCTTCTCCACCGTGAAGCTAACGTCAGAGAACAATACGGTTCCGTCGTCGTCAACGGCTTTAAGATTATTTACCTCAAGTATCTGGTTGCCCGGCTCACGCTCCATTTGGAAGATGATGCCCGGATACTTACGGCTTGAAGGGCGAATTTCCTCAACGTTGAGTTTCTCAAGCATCTTCTTACGACTGGTAGTCTGACGGCTTTTTGCCACATTGGCAGAGAAACGGCGAATAAATTCTTCCAGTTCCTTGCGCTTCTCGTCAGCCTTCTGCTTCTGGTTCTGTGCCTGACGAAGCGCCAACTGACTACTCTCGTACCAGAACGAGTAGTTGCCTGAGAAGATCGTTACCTTGCCGAAGTCGATATCTACTGTCTGCGTGCTCACTGCGTCAAGGAAGTGACGGTCGTGGCTCACTACAAGGACGGTCTGCTCTATGTTGCCCAGATATTCCTCAAGCCAAGTGACGGTGTCGAGGTCAAGGTCGTTGGTAGGCTCATCCAGCAGCAGGTTCTCCGGATTGCCGAACAGTGCTTTGGCCAGCATTACGCGTACCTTTTCGTTGTTGGACAGGTCTGACATCTGCTTTTGGTGCAGCTCGTCCTTTATGCCAAGGTTTGAAAGCATTTGAGCGGCGTCGCTCTCTGCGTTCCAACCGTCCATCTCGGCGAATTTCTCCTCAAGCTCTGCGGCGCGGTTACCGTCCTCTTCGGTCATTTCTGCCTTAGAGTAAAGAGTCTCACGCTCCTTCATGTTGTTCCACAGCGGCTCGTGACCCATGATAACAGTATCAATGACGCGATAAGCGTCGTATTTGAAGTGGTCCTGTTCCAATACTGAGAGTCTTTCGCCCGGGCCAAGTTCTACAGTGCCTTTGTTTGGCTCCAGTTCGCCGCTTATGGCTCTAAGCAGCGTGGATTTGCCTGCGCCGTTAGCTCCAATGATACCATAGATGTTGCCATGTGTGAACTTTATGTTTACGTCTTTGTAGAGTACGCGTTTGCCAAACTGAATGGCTAAGTTTGTTACTGTTATCATGCTTCTTTCTAACCTTTTATTTTTTAATTGGCTGCAAAGTTACTGAAAAATCTTATCTTTGCACCAAAATATGTCTATGATTTACAAATCCGGAACTGAAAGATACGCGAAGTTTACCGTCCAGAATGACGCTAAACTTTTAGACTGGTTGCTTAATAACGTGCAAGGCGAAAGCCGTAGCAAAATCAAGGCGACGCTTACTGGGCGTGGCGTGTTGGTCAACGGCAGGGTAGTAACCCGCTACGATTTTGACTTGAAACCCGGAATGAAGGTTTCGGTTAACAAATCAAAGCATAACGGCACCTTCAAGAATCGCTTCCTGAAAATCGTGTATGAAGATGACTATCTGTTTGTTATCGAGAAGAACGTCGGAATACTTTCGATGGCTGCCGGCCACTCGTCGCTCAACGTTAAGCAGGTGCTCGACGGCTATCTCAAACAAACACGGCAGAAGTGCACCGCCCACGTCGTCCATAGATTGGACCGTGACACGAGCGGACTGATGATTTACGCCAAAGACCGCCGCGTGGAGCAGCTCTTCGAGAGCGACTGGCACAATGTCGTGTACGACCGCCGATATGTAGCTTTGGTGAGCGGAGAGATGGAGATGGACGAGGGCACGGTAGATAACTATCTTAAAGACAATGCGGCATACATCACCTACTCGTCGCCTGTTGACAATGGCGGCAAGCGTGCCATAACTCATTTCCGGACGCTGAAGCGAGGTCGAGGCTATTCGCTCGTGGAGTTTAAGCTAGAGACGGGTCGCAAGAACCAAATCAGAGTGCACGTCGCCGATATGGGGTACCCGATTTGCGGCGACATAAAGTACGGCAACGGCGACGACCCGTTGGGCCGCCTTTGCCTTCATGCCTACGTTTTGTGCTTCACTCACCCCATAACACGCCAGCGTATGGAGTTTTCAACGCCCATTCCGTTCAAGATTTAGCCCACATACTATATATATAATAAGGTATGGGCGACGCGAAACGCAGATTTATAGCGAAAAATTTGCGTCGTAATATAATAATACATATCTTTGCACAGTACAAAACTGTTTTATTAACGATTAAAAACGATTTGCCTATAGAGAAATCATTACTTAAACGTACTCTTAAGAATTAAGAAATGAAGTATCTGAATGAAATGACTGACGAAGAGTTGGCATTGGCATACGTAGAGGGCGACAACCGAGCCTTTGATGAGGTTTTGGATCGTAATAAAACGAAACTTTTCTCGTACATATTCTTCGTGGTTCGCAACAGGGACGTGGCTGAAGACCTGTTCCAAGAGACGTTCGTCAAGGTTATATGCCGCCTACAAGAGGGCCGCTATACTGACAGTGGCAAGTTCTCGGCGTGGGTTATGCGCATAGCGCACAACGCCATAATGGACTGGTATCGTAGTCAGCGCACGTCTAAGATAGTTGAGACCGATGCGGACAACAACCTGTCAAAGCTTTCTGACGGCGATGTTTTCGAGCGTAATTGCGAAGACGACTATGTATATAACCAAACCATCTCTGACGTAAAGAACATGGTAAGCCATCTGCCGGCGTCGCAGCGTGAGATTATATTCATGAGATATTATCAGCGCATGTCGTTCAAGGAGATTGCCGAACTGACCAACGTCAGCATTAACACCGCGCTCGGCCGTATGCGCTATGCGATTCTTAACCTCAGGCGCATGGTTAAGAAACACAACATTGAACTTGTTTACTAACCTGCCGTCGGCACCGTTGCCGCAGCGTAACCGCACGGTTGCGCCTGCCTATGCATACGTATGCGCATAGGTGTCCCCTTTGATTTCTCTATATGTCCGAGTTGATTGCTCTATATATCCAGCTTGATTGCGGCGTATAGAGCGCCAAATAAATCTCCTGAGAACGGTCGACAAATCTCGTGAGACCCATCGACGAGTCTTGTGAGAACGATCGACAAGTCTCCTTAGATTTATTTTCCCGTTAAAGTGGCCTGATGACTCTTATACCGAGTTGCGTTGGGTGGCGCCTCATGTACTGCTGAAGCGTCATAGGCTCCTCAACAACTTTCTTGTGCATTTGCGACGCATTCAGCAAGTGCAGCCCGTCTTTATGCCATACGGCAATGCCGATGTGCGACGTGTCGAGTCCTTTCTTTCGGGTTACGATGGCAAGAATGTCGCCATCGTGTATGGTTTGTCTTAGTAATTTAGTGTTAAGTATCTGGTTGCGGGGAATGTATCTCACGCTTACGCCGCAGAGCGACCTCTCGTGGGCGGCGATTTGTCGGGTGTATTCTGGGTGCTTCATCAGCATGGGGTAGGCGCTGGCATGGGTGCTCATGTAGTCGATTCGGAGTTTCTGCACCGCCGTGAACGGCTTGGTGTTGCCGCTTATCTCTCGCACTAAGCCCTTGGCTGTGTTGCTGCTTATCCACTCTGAGAAGTAGTGAAGTCTGTTTGTGTATGACACCTCGCCCTTGTAGTAGCGTATCTGTCGCAGCTGGTTGGCATAGTCGCTGAAAGTCAGTCGCCTGTGCTGGGTGCAAAGCGTCAGTGCCAACACTGTTTCGGTGTAGGTGGTGCAGTCGAGTTGCCGAAGGTTAACCACGAGCCGCTCCCTGTCGTTGTGCTCCAGCGTCTTTGCCATGTATGGCACGCCCCGCAACTGTCGGGCGAAATAAATCATCAGGTTTGTGCCTCGCTTTTGTTTGGCGCCTTGTCGTAACAGGTTTACTACCTTCAGGCTGTCCGCCCGTGTGTAGTCAGTCTGTGCGTGGGCAGACAAAGTCAAAGCGACTACCGTTAGCGTCGCTATCAGTTTCTTTGCGAATAGTTTCATGTGGTAAGTGAAATTCGTTTCGTTAGGTAATGCCCGTGCGGATTACAGCTTGCCGAGTATGCGATCCATTACCCAGTTTACGGGCGTGGCGCTGACGCTGGTGCAGGTGCACAGGCTGGTGCCTTGCAGGTGTTCTATTACCGACTTTATTATTGGCAGTTGCACGTAAGGCGGGTTTTCCACTTTGATTTCCTGCAAGCCCTCGTTGGTGACCAGCCTGATAGGCATGTAGTCAAAGACTGAGAACGATAGCATACCCTTTTCGCCTATGACCTCTATGCAGTCTTCACGTGCGCTCTTGTGGCTGACAAAGCACCACGAGGCAGAGCCCGGCAGCCCGTTCTCAAACAGGAAACATGCCGAAATGGTGTCCTCGGCCTGATACAGGTGAGCCACGTTGGCGCAGTAACCGTGCGCACGGGTGATTACGCCGAACATGTCTTGCAGTATGTCCAACTGGTGGGGCGCAAGGTCATAGAAATATCCACCACCGGCAATGTCGGGTTGCAGGCGCCACGGCAGCTGGGCTTGGCTGTTGTAGTCGAGGTCGCGTGGCGGTACGGCAAAGCGCAGTTGCACGTTGGTGACGTTGCCTATACTGCCGTCGGCAATCAGTTGCTTGACTTTTTGGAAGTAGGGTAGATGGCGGCGATAGTAGGCTACGAAGCACGGCACGCCGGTCTCCTCGCTGACGCGGTTCACGCGGGCGCAGTCTTCATAGCTCGCTGCCAATGGCTTTTCCACGTAAACGGGCTTGCCTGCCTTCATTGCCATGATGGCAAAGGTGGCGTGGCTTGACGGTGGCGTGGCTATGTATATGGCGTTTACGTCCGGGTCGTTGATTAGTTCCTGTGCGTCGGTATAGAATTTCTTTACGCCGTGGCGCTTGGCATAACTCTCAGCCTTGTCCCTGTTGCGGCTCATTACTGCCTCAATGTGCGAGCCCTGCACTTCGTTAAAGGCGGGACCTGACTTCTTTTCCGTTACTTCGCCGCAGCCGACGAATCCCCAACTGATTTCTTTCATTTCCTTATGCTAATATGTAAGTCTATTGCTTCTTTACCTTTTTACCTTTATATATATACACGCCTTCGGACAGTGCCTTGTCGGTGTTGCCGAGGTTTATGCCGCCGATGGTGTAGATATTGTCATCGTTAGATTGCCTTTTGTTGCCGTTGCCATACACACGCTCTATGCTTGTGGCGTTGTCGCTGACGTAAACAAACGAGACTATGCCTGTGTTTGTGTCTTCGGTTATGTTGCGCAGGGCTTTGTTGGTATATGGCGTGTTGTTATACCACAGAAAGTTTGGTATCGACATACTGTCGTTCAGCTCGCCCACATTACTCGTGCCGGGGAAGGGGTCGCCATAGTGACTCTTCACATAGTTGGCGTTGTTGGCTTTGATATACGACGACAATATGGCACTGTCGGCAGGAACGAGAGCCATACCGGGCTTGCCGGGCGTGTTGTTTGGGCGGTCGGTCATGTTGACCACCTTGCCGGGCCACTTCACATGGTATACAATCATGCCGTGGCCGTACATGCGACCGCACCAGCCTTTGCGCTGAATGTTTTCCAGTACCATATACTCGTTTGAGTTTGAGTCGTTCAAGATGCGATAGGCTTTGCCTCCGTCATTAACAGGTGTTAGTTCCACGTATGTGTCTTGTGCTGTCAGCGTGTCAATGGTCATCCAGCCCATTACCTCGCGCTCCCATGCCGTGTATGGAGTGGGGCGGTAGCAGTTTCCGGTGTATTCGCCACCGTCCATTAAGTCCCAGTATTCCAGTTCCTGATTGTCTATTTGGGCGGCTGAGTTGGTCGGGTAAATGTCGGGCAGTCCCATAGCGTGAGAGAACTCGTGAACGATAACCCCGATGCCGTTTATGCACGGAACGGAGTCGTTTTGCTTTTCCCAGTCATCTTGACTGCCATTAAGCTCGCTCGACACGCAATATCTTTTGACCGCAACGCCATCGGCAGCGATGTCGCAGGTAGAGCTCTTAGACCATGTAGAGGCTTCTGGTCCGCCTGCGTTTTCGCTATAGCCGGCATATATCACGAATACCATAACGGGCTGTTCCTGTCCGTTGTCGTAGGTGGTGTATTGCGAGAAGTCAACTGAGTCGTCAACTAAGGAAATGGCTTTCGATACCATTTCGTAAGTCTTTTCGCTGCCAGAGCCGTAATAGGCCATAGTGTTAGGCAATGTAACTGGTCCAACTACGTCAAACTGGGGCGTGTATTTGCCGAAACTTATGTCGTGGAAGTATCTTGATACGCTGCCGTAGTTGCGGAAACCCTTTGTGCCGAACAGAGTCGTGTCGGCGCTTTCCTTGGTGGCGTTGAAGAACTGGTCGAATTTATATTTCAAGTCGGTGAGAGTAAACTTCACATCGGAGTATTCGGCAAGGATTACCACAGCGCGGGGCTTGCCTGTATGGGGAAAATAAATTGGGCTGGCGCTGCCAAGTGGCTCTTTCATTCGTCGGTCAAGAGCCTCAAGGACTTTGTTTTGGTTTGCTTGCTCTTCGGTTGTGGCGAGGCGCAACATTCCCTTTTCCCTAAAAAGCAACTTGCCGTCAAGGGTGGTGTACCATTTGTAATGCTCGTCACCATTCAGCAATACGGTTATGGTAGTGCCGTCGGCTTGCGTTATAAGTAGAGGCTTCTTTATTGCCTTGGCTGCGTAAACGCCAACGGCTAAACTGATGGTTATGAATAGTAGTAAAAGTGTCTTTTTCATATATATAAGCGTTTCTGTTACATATATATAATAAGGTATATATATTATAACAATGTGTATGCTATTTGTAGAAGTATTGTCCCTTGTGCTTAGTGCGGTTGCCATACTCAATGGCGTGGTGCGGACAATGGTGGTAGCAGGCAAAGCAACTGAGGCAACTGTCGTTGTGACGCCATTGTGGAGAGGCGCCTAAGCCTCCGACGATGTTGTCAACAGGGCAGACGTTGGCGCAGATGCCGCATTTCACGCACTTGTCTTCCTCGACGCGGAAAGGCTTGTCGGTTATTATCTTGTTTACGAATATACTTCCTATAAGGCGAGAGTTTATGCGGGGCCAGTTGCCTATCTCAAGGTCTTGGTAGTTGGTCTCTTTAGCTAACACGACCTTAGTGAATGCCTCAAGCTTTGCCTTGGCGTTGCGCTTTTTCTCTTGTTCTTTCTCAGGTTTGTCAACGTCCATGAAGGGCAGACCCACGTACGATTCGGGCATGACCAGAGATTGCGAGCTGGCAATAGTTAGTCCCACTGCCCTTAAATCGCTTTGGAATATCTTTATGGTTTCGCCTATATTGTCGCCGCATGTGCACAATGCGTAGCAATAAGGGTTGTCTGTAGTTCCTCTGTCAATCTTCAGCTTGCCGATAAAGTCGCGCACTAACATCGGTGGGCGCCAGCCATGCACTGGGAAACAGAAACCAATACGTTCGCCCTCGCCTAATGAATACTCAAAAGCAGAGTCTTTTACTGCTTGGGCGATGTCGATTAGTAGTTC
>CAZPNJ010000032.1:0-1466 GCA_964587765.1 uncultured Prevotella sp. | reverse complement strand
GTGGCTGCGGCTATATATTGGGCAGCCCATTTAGTATTTCCGGTTCCGGAGAAATAAAACACCATAAAGATTACAGAATAAAAGGTTTAGCGAATTGTTTACTTAGCCTTGGCTTCTTCCATTACTCCCTCTACGTAAAGACGTGTCATCTCGGTTGCGCCGTTAGTACGCACGGTTATGCTCTTCTTAAATCTACCTGGGAATTTGCCCGTGCCGTTGTATGTGACTTTAATCTGCCCCTTCTTGCCCGGTTGTATAGGTTCTTTGGTATAAGAGGGTACAGTGCAGCCACAGCTCGCTACTGCTGTATTGATGATAAGCGGTTGCGTGCCCACGTTGGTAAATGTGAAGACGCATTTGCGAACGGGTTCGTTTTCGCAGAATGTGCCTAAGTCAACGACGGTCTTATCAAACTTTATTTCTGCCTTGTCGCTTTGCGCAAAAGACACGGTTAGGTTGAAAAACAAGAGTAGAGTTAAAATGATTGACTTCTTCATATTGTTGCTTTTGTTTGTTTATTGTTTGGCAAATATAGTAAAAGAAATCGGTCGTGGGCAAAAATGGTGGCTATTTTTTTACTCTTTCGTTATTTTATTGTAATTTTGCGGTCTATAAAATAAATATAGCATATATGTACAGAACAAATACTTGTGGAGAACTAAGACTCAAAGACGCTGGCAAAGAAGTAACTTTAGCTGGTTGGGTTAAACGAATAAGGAAGATGGGCGGAATGACGTTTGTTGACTTACGTGACCGCTATGGTGTTATGCAGCTTGTGTTTAACGAAGCTGACAATGCTGAATTGTGCGAGCAAGCAAACAAGTTAGGACGCGAATTTTGTATTCAAGTAGAGGGATGCGTAAACGAGCGCCAAAGCAAGAACGCCAATATGCCTACTGGCGACATAGAGTTGATAGTAAGCAAACTAAATATCCTTTCAGAGAGCCTTACCCCTCCATTTACTATAGAAGATGACACTGATGGTGGCGATGAACTCAGAATGAAGTATCGCTACTTAGACCTTAGAAGAGACGTCGTAAGAAACAACCTGGAGCTACGTCACAAGATGACTATTCTGATTCGTAACTTCTTGGATAAGCGTGACTTCCTTGAGGTAGAGACTCCTTTCTTGATAGGCTCTACTCCTGAGGGCGCACGTGACTTCGTTGTTCCTTCTCGTATGAATCCGGGACAGTTTTATGCACTGCCACAAAGTCCGCAGACATTGAAGCAGCTTCTGATGATATCTGGCTTTGACAGATATTTCCAGATTGCCAAGTGTTTCCGCGATGAAGACCTTAGAGCAGACCGCCAGCCGGAATTTACACAGGTTGACTGTGAAATGTCGTTTGTTGACCAAGACGATGTGATAAACCTGTTTGAGGAAATGATGCGCCATCTGTTTGACGAAGTACTTGGCGTAAAACTGCCTTCAAAGCTATAGCAAATGACTTGGCACGAGGCTA
>CAZPNJ010000031.1:7637-13229 GCA_964587765.1 uncultured Prevotella sp. | reverse complement strand
ATAATAGGTAAGACTAAAAATAGTGATTGGTGTGACTAAAAACAATCATAGGCATGATTAATTTTAATGATGGGCGTGACTAATTTTAATGATAAGCGCACCTAAACAAGTGTTAAAGGATTTGTAGGTATCGAGGGCTTTGGTTACCTTTGCACGTATGAATAAAATAATGACAATATTCATTGCGCTACTCGTTACAAACAATATATGGGCAGAGAGTTTCAACGTTGAGTGTGAAGACACCTGCACACACATTCACGGCATAGACCTAAGCCACTATCAGGGCGACGTATTCTGGGAAGTGATAGGCGAAAACACCAAGATGGCATACGTTTACCTGAAAGCCACTGAAGGAGGCGACAACATAGACGCAAAATATAAGCGAAACATTGACTTGGCACAGAAATACGGGCTGAAGGTCGGCTCGTATCACTTCTTTCGCCCGAAGACTGACTTGACTCTGCAACTGAAGAACTTCATGGCGCAGTGCAAGCCCATGGACCAAGACCTGTTGCCGATGATTGATATTGAAACAAAGAGCGGACTATCGACCGAAGCGTTTCAAGACTCGCTGATGAAATTCCTGGAAATGGTTGAGGAAGCCTACAAGCAGAAGCCCCTACTCTACACATTTGCCAACTTCTATGATCACTACCTACTCGGTAAACTTGATGGCTACAAATTAATGATTGCCCAATACACAAAGCAAGAGCCAAAGTTGAAAGACAATCGTGACATAACAATGTGGCAATACACAGGTAAAGGTCATATAAACGGCATTAGCGGATATGTTGACAAAAGCAGAATGATGGGTCAGCACAGCTTGAGAGAGATTAGATTCAGGCACTACAATCTGCATTGAGCCTGCCCGCAAAAACGATTTTGAAAAAACAACAAACAATATAAGGTAAATAAAAATGGCACTAATTAAATGTCCTGAATGTGGACACACAGTGAGCGACAAAGCTCCAAGCTGTCCTAATTGTGGCGCACCAATAGCCACCGCTAACATTGGAAATAACGCTGAGGCAAGCACACAACAAAACGCTAACCAGCCAAGCACAAACAATGCTCAGCCAAAGTCTAACAAGAAACTTATAATCACAATCATTGCCATAGCCGTGATTGCAGTCGCTGGCGTAATCTTCCACTTTGTTCACTCAAACAGTATGGCAGAGGAAAAGCAGGCCTATGAACTGGCAATGAAGAGCACCGACATAGACGTGCTGAAACAGTATTTAGACGACTACGATAACGCACCACAGGAACATATCGACTCAATTAACGCTCACCTGCTTATGTTGCAGCAGTATGACAAGGAGTGGACCAACGTGTTGGTAACAAACTCAAGAAGCGCCTACGAAGAGTACATAAAAGAGCACCCAAACTCTATTCATAAGATTGAGGCAATGGATAAGATTGACTCTTTAGACTGGGTTTTCGCTCAAGAGGCAAACACTGAAGACGCTTACTATGAGTACCTTGAAGAGCACCCTAACGGCAAATACGTTGACGAGGCAAATAACAGCAAGCGTACTGCTGCCGCCAACACCGTTAAGCCAGATGAAAAGCGCATGATAACAAGTCTGATGAACACTTTCTTCAACAGCATAACAAACAAAGATGAGACTGCGCTGACCATCACAGTAAACTCTCTGCTCACTTCTTTCCTTGGCAAGGCTAACGCCACACGACCTGACGTAACCACGTTCCTGCACAAGATATACAAAAACGATGTGGAGAGCATTACATGGAGCGAGCCGTCAGACATGAACATTCAGAAAAAGGAAGTTGGCGATGGCGCATACGAATATACCTTAACGTTTAAGATACGTCAGGTAAAAAGCCACACCGACGGAAACAACACTGAAACAAAATTCAGCGTTAACGCAAAAGTAAATCCAGACGGAAAGATTTCAGAGTTTAATATGACTAAGAAGTTGGATTAGAGTCGCTAAAGATTTCTTTTAAGACACGCACACCATCAGCCACCGACTTTATTGGCGCAACGCTTAAAAGTCGGCGGTTTTTTATTTCCTTTAGCTTGCAACTGCGTGGATTTTTAACGGCATAGTTTATTATCTTAGCGAATGTCGCACTCTGATAGTAAGCACTATCAGAATTGCTAACGAGCTGAATATTCATTATGCCAGCGCGAAGGGTTATCTTTTCGCTGCCAAGAGCTTTGCCCAATCGGCGCAAAAGTACAACCTGCATAAGTTCCTCACCCTCCTTAGGTACAGCACCAAAACGGTCTATCAGGCGCAATCTGTAAGCATCAAGGTCGCTGTCCTTTTCAATGTTGTCAAGCTCACGATACAGCAACATGCGTTCACTACTGTTTGGCACATACGTTTCGGGGAAGAACATCTCAAGGTCGCTGTCAATGGCACAATCTTCAATAAACTCGTCGCCACTGATATCGTTGCCACCTTTAAGTTCCTCCTTATACATATCTTGGAATTCTTCGTTCTTCAACTCCGAGACAGCCTGATTTAGAATCTTCTGATATGTTTCGTAGCCAAGGTCTTCAATAAATCCACTCTGCTCAGAGCCTAACAGATTACCAGCACCACGAATGTCAAGGTCTTGCATAGCCAACGCAAAGCCACTGCCAAGGTCTGAGAAAGTTTCCAATGCCTCAAGACGACGACGGGCATCATCGCTGAGCGCACTCTTTGGTGGAGCAAGCAGATAGCAGAAAGCCTTACGATTAGAGCGTCCAACACGTCCACGCATCTGATGAAGGTCAGACAAGCCAAAACGATGAGCGTCATTTATAATTATGGTATTCGCATTGCTTATATCTATACCATTCTCAACGATAGTGGTAGAAATAAGCACATCATAGTCGAAGTTGACAAATTCAAGTATAATCTTCTCCAACTCTTCCGGGGGCATCTGTCCATGACCAATAGCCACACGACAGTCAGGAATATACTTGCGTATCATCTGTGCCAGTTCTTCAAGATTGCTGACACGGTCATTTACGAAATAAACCTGCCCGTTACGACTCATCTCAAAGTTTATTGCGTCGATTATCACCTCCTTGTCAAACGAGTGAAGTTCCGTTTGTATAGGATAGCGATTAGGAGGCGGAGTTCGTATTATACTCATATCTCTTGCTCCCATCAGCGAGAACTGCAATGTACGAGGTATAGGAGTGGCTGACATTGTGAGCGTGTCAACGTTGGTCTTCAGTTTGCGTAGCTTTTCCTTTACAGCAACGCCAAACTTCTGTTCCTCATCAATTATAAGCAAACCAAGGTCATGCCATTTCACTGTTTTGCTGATAAGTTTGTGAGTTCCTATCAGTATGTCTATTCTGCCAGCCTCAAGGTCTTCTATTATCTGGCGAGTTTGTTTTGCGGAGCGTGCTCTTGAAAGATATTCCACCCTGACAGGGAAGTTTTGCAAGCGCTTACGGAATGTCTGGTAATGCTGGAAAGCCAATACGGTGGTGGGCACAAGTACTGCCACTTGCTTAGAATCACACGCAGCCTTGAACGCTGCTCTAACCGCAATTTCAGTTTTACCAAAGCCCACATCGCCACAAACCAATCGGTCCATTGGCTTTTGACTCTCCATATCGTGCTTCACATCTTGCGTAGCTTTCAGCTGGTCGGGCGTATCCTCATACAGAAAACTTGCCTCAAGTTCGTGCTGAAGATAGTCGTCTGCACTGTATGCGAAACCCTTTTCATGGCGACGCTTAGCGTAAAGTTTAATCAAGTCGCGCGCAATATCCTTTATACGTTGTTTAGCCCGTTCCTTTAATCTGTTCCATGCACCTGTACCAAGAGTTGACAGTCTTGGAGGTTCGTCAGTGTCGCCTCGACGATATTTTGATATCTTGTATAGCGAATGAATGGTAACATCAACGATGTCGCCACCTTGATATATCAATCTTATAACCTCTTGATAGCCTCCACCTGGCGATGGCACACGCACCAATCCGCCAAACTTGCCCACACCAAAGTCAACATGAACAAGAAAGTCGCCTGGCTCCATCTCTTGCAGAGCTTTCATTGTCAGCGCCATCTTACCTGTACGTGCCGCATCTGACTTTAAGTTGTACTTATGGAAACGGTCAAAAATCTGATGGTCGGTAAAGAAACATAGCCTGTTCTCATTATCAACAAACCCTTCATGCAAAGTTCTGTTTATAGGAACAAAGCTAATGTCTGAGGCTTGCATATCTGACGCTGAGCGCTCATGGTCAGAGCCTACCTCGTCAAGTATATCCTTTAAGCGCTGCTGTTGCTTTACGCTATCGGCAAGTATATAAATATTATAACCACTATGCTGATATTGGCGAAGCGAAGAGCGCAATAGTTCAAAGTTCTTATGAAACAATGGCTGAGGCGAATAACTGTAGTCAATCTTAATATCTGCGTCTTTAACCTCTGTGGAGCCAAAGTTTATTTGTCTGAAATCGCAAACATCTTCTCTAAAATCCAAGCCAGAAATCAAAGCATTTTCAGCCTTGTATCGCTCTAAGATTTCTTTTTGTTCTACCTCAGTAGCACCTTCAAGTTGCTCTGTTATGGATTGCGAAGAGAAGCCTTCTTTGTACGTTTTGTCAATTATGTCGTTTACAAATAGCAGGTCTTTAGATGCTATTATGGTTTTCCCAGGCAACGACTTTATAAAAGAAACCAATTGCTCCTTACCACCAGCTAACTCTGGCACGATGTTTATTGACTGCTGCTTATCCTTTGATAATTGGTCGGCAACATCAAACGTGCGTATGGTTTCAATGGTATCGCCAAAGAAGTCTATACGAAATGGATTTTCAGAAGAGAAAGAATAAACATCAAGTATGCTGCCACGCAGAGCAAACTGCCCAGGTTCATAAACATAGTCAACCTCTTGAAAGCCAAACTCGCGCAGAGTTTGAGTAATCTTTATCAAATCAACGTCTTGATTTACGCTTAGCGTGATAACTCTTTCGTCGATAGTCTGCTTTGAGGCAACCTTTTCAGCAAGCGCCTCAGGGTGAGTTACAATATAAAGCGACTGATTGTTGTGCTTTGCGTCAGCATGCCAAGTGCTTAGCGTAGTCAATACTTCAGTACGAAGTATTTCATTGGCAGCATCTTTCTGTCCATACTTAACGGCACGACGAAAAGAAGATGGGAAAAACAACACTTTAAGTCTATCTTCCTTTCGCCTGTTATCGTTTTTTTTATCTTGACTTTCTTTATTCTGCTTGCCTTCTTCACGATATGGCTCATTCAGTTGCATAAGGTCGTGATAGAAGTAGCCAGCCTCGTCGGCATCGGGCAAAATAAAGAGTATAATATTGCTGCTTTTGCGAGATAATGCAGCAAAAGTCAAAGCAGCCGAAGAACAGACCAGTCCGGATAAACATATCCTTTTTATAGTCTTATCTTCAACATACTTTGCCAATGCGCCACTCTTTGGTGCAGAAGCATAAAGAGTTATTACGTTTTCTGTTGTCAAGAGACGTTTGTTCGCTTATGTCTTATATCAATATATAGCTTGAGGGCTATTCCTTTATCTCTGGATATCGGCGAAACCAACCGTCTAAGCGCAAACGCATTACGCCAAAGAAAGCCTCACTGAAAA
>CAZPNJ010000031.1:3264-7627 GCA_964587765.1 uncultured Prevotella sp. | reverse complement strand
TGATAATGCCTCCGCTCATCTTGCTTATTCCCTCACGACGATTTACAAACACAACTGGCACCTCCTTAATTTTAAAGCCAATGCGATGTGCCGTAAACTTCATCTCTATCTGGAAAGCATAGCCCTTGAAACGGATTTTATCCAGTTCTATTGTTTCCAACACTTTTCGGCGATAGCAAACGAAACCTGCAGTGGTATCGTGAACTTGGAAACCTGTTACGAAACGTACATAGCACGATGCGAAATAACTCATCAGCACTCTGCCGATAGGCCAATTCACCACATTTACGCCACTGACATAGCGTGAGCCGACAGCGACATCGCCACCTTCGTCGTGACAAGCAGCATATAATCGAGGCAAATCATTAGGATTGTGGCTGAAGTCTGCGTCCATTTCAAACACATACTCATATTTTCTTCCCAACGCCCACTTGAAACCTGCGATATATGCAGTACCAAGTCCCAGCTTGCTTGTACGCTCTACGATAAACAAACGGTCGGAGAATTCTGTGCTTATCAGGTTCTTTACAATCTGAGCAGTTCCGTCTGGACTGCCATCATCAATAATAAGTATGTGAAAACACTTATCAAGTGCAAACACTGCACGGATTATCTTTTCAACATTCTCCTTTTCGTTATATGTAGGAATAATTACTATGCTATCGCTTTCGTTCATAACTTATATTATTGATGTTTGATATTGTTCTATTGGTCGGGGTTTTCTACAAAACCTTGATACTTTTTATCAAGTCCACTCATTACAGCATTATAGGCTTTGTCCATCACCTCTTGTATTTCTTCACGCTCACTGCCTTCAGGAGCTATAGGCTCATGTATGGTAAGTTTCAATGGATGCCAATATGCCCACCACAAATCTTTCATGCGAGGTTTAACATCAAAAGAGCCATTTATGGTAATTGGCACAATCGGCAACTGCAATTCGTCAGCAAGCATAAAGGCTCCTCTGCGGAAAGTTCCCATGTGTCCTGTAAAACTGCGTGCACCTTCAGGGAACATTACTACGGAAATGCCTCCCTTTAATATATTTCTGGCTTTCTCGTATGTGGCTTTTATGCGACTATTGCCTCGCTTATCAACAAAGACAAAGTCAGCAGCTTCGCAAGCTTTACCAATAAACGGCAGACTTCTGAGCTGATGTTTCAACACCCACTTGAAGTTGCGACGCAGAAAGCCATAGATAAGAAAAATGTCGAATGCGCCTTGGTGATTAGCCACGAACACATACGACTGATCTTTCTTCAGATGTTCTCTGCCTTCTACCTTTACAGGCAAAAATAATATGCGAATAATAAAATATCCCCAGATGGCACCTGGCATATATCCCCAGAAACGTCGATTGCCAAACTTGCAACCAATAACAACGCTTACGCTGGTAAGAATACACGCAATAAGGAATAGTGGTAAGACTATCAGTGTTTGATAAATTCTATATAATAAGGTGAGCATCTTTGTTTTTGAGATATTAGAATTTTGCCATCTTTATAGCATCAACGGCACATTCTGCACCTTTATTACCAAGACGACCACCACTACGCTCAACTGCCTGCTCTTGGTTATTTGTTGTCAACAAACCATAAATGACAGGTATGTTTTGCGAAGCATTCAAACGGGCTATACCATAAGTTACGCCTTGGCAAATGTAATCAAAATGTGGAGTCTCGCCACGTATCACGCAACCAAGAATGATTACAGCATCATAGCCATCGTTGCGAGTCAACTGCTGAGCTCCATAAACAAGTTCAAAACTTCCTGGCACATGCTTTATGTGAATGTTTTCAGGCAGTGCGCCATGTTTTTCAAGCGTACTTACCGCACCCTCAAGAAGTGATGAGGTTATTTCGCTGTTCCACTCTGCCACCACGATGCCAAAGCACATATTGCTGGCATCGGGGACATTAGTGTCTATTTGATTTAAATATAGTTCTGTTGACATTATTTCTGCTGAGCGCGCTCAATGTATTTATCAATCTCTGAGCTTGCTACAAGTGAAGAGTTTACGTACTTTTTCTTAATATCCTTATAAAGCTCAAGAGCATCTTCTGTCTTGCCCAGGCTTTCAAGAATCTTACCTGCCTTTAGAAGGAAGATTGGAGAGAGGCTTGTGCTTACTCCGTCTGGAGCTTGCTTGTCAGCCATCTTAGCAGCTTTCTTAAAGCTCTTTACAGCCTCATCAAGTTTGTTAAGGTGTGCGTAAGCATCACCAAGGGCAGCCTGTGAAGCTGGGCTAATCATTGCGTCGTCGCAGGTTGAGTATTCGTCAAGATACTTTTCAGCTTCAGCCCACTTGTTCATGTTAGCATAGCAAAGACCTGCATACAGATTTGCGAGGTTTCCTGCGTCAGTTGAACCATACTCATCAGCAATCTGCACAAAACCGGCATAGCCTGTGCCATCACCATTAAGAGCCTTGTCGTACTGTTGCATAGCGAAATACTCCTCACCCTTGCCGAGTGCTGTACTTGCCTTGTCTGCACGTGGTGCAGCTATTAGGTACTGATAACCGAAAGCAGCCAACAATACAATAACGATTACGCCAACTACGATTAGCAACTGCTTGCGACGCTCGTCAAAGATAGCGCCTGCTTTTGAAAGAGCATCCTGCTCCATGTTTGTTTCTTTATTTGCCATTATTTATTGTTTTTAGATTTCTATAAATATATGTTTAGGCTGTCTCACAAAGAAGTACAACCCGTTGAAAGCGTGGCAAAGTTATATATTTTCTGTTAATAACGGAAATTTACTCGCAGTTTTTTCGCTTTTGCATGTTTTTCACTACCTTTGTGCTGAAAATTTAGCTTAGAAGTATAAATAGTTCTGCCTATGACTATTTTTAGTTACAGGCGTGATTGAAAATAGTTTAGCCTAAGATTAAATCAAGATGACACTTAACTCTATTAAGATATTAAATTACAAAAACTTACGAGAGGTAAACATTGACTTCTCGCCACACGTAAACTGCTTCATCGGCAACAACGGAGAGGGTAAGACCAATCTGCTGGATGCCATTTACTATCTGTCGTTTACAAAAAGCGCAACAACTGCAACCGACAGCATGAACATAACTCACGATGAAGATTTCTTCATGCTTGAAGGATTTTACACCAATGAGAATGGCGACGAGGAGCACATACACTGCGCAGCCAAGCGAGGTCAAAAAAAACACCTGAAGCGTGGAGGCAAAGAGTATAAGCGCATGTCTGCCCATATAGGTCTTATACCTTTAATATTGGTTACGCCAGCAGATTCACAGATTATTGATGGCAGTGGCGAAGAGCGACGCCGATTTATGGACATTGTCATATCGCAGCAAGACAATGCTTACATGGCAGACCTTAACGCATATAACAAGGCATTGATGCAAAGAAACGCCATGCTCAGAGCCGAAGAAGAGCCAGACGAGTCGTTGATTGACGTACTTGAGGCGCAGATGGGTATGTATGGCGAAAGGGTTTACGAAAAGCGCCAGCAGTTTATCAACGATTTTTGCCCAGTATTTCAAACCATATACAATGAGATTTCTGGAGGAAATGAAAACGTTAGTCTGAAATACATTTCTCACGCTCAGCGTGGACCATTATATGAAGTCATAAAAAGAGACAGAAACAAAGACCGCATTATAGGCTACTCTTTGCACGGAATACATCGCGATGACCTTGAAATGAAGCTCGATGACTACCTAATACGCAGAGAAGGCAGCCAAGGGCAAAACAAGACTTATGCCATTGCAATGAAACTGGCTCAGTTTGACATTCTTAAAAACACTGCTTCACACACTACACCTATACTCTTGCTTGACGATATTTTTGACAAACTCGATGCAAGACGTGTAGAGAGAATAGTAAAACTTGTGAGCAGCAATAGGTTTGGACAAATCTTTATCACTGACACCAATCGCGACCATCTGTCACAAATTCTTAAAGGAAATGTTAAAGATTATCGTCTGTGGACTATACACGAAGGGCAACCTCAGAAAGAAACTTTTGACGAATAAGAACTATGTTTAGAAGACAAGCCAAACAAATAAACGAACTTATTCCGCAGATTTTGCGTAATCAAGGACTTGAAACGCCCCTTTTGCAACGAAGAATTCTTGAAAGTTGGGAAACGGTTGCAGGAACAATAGCAGCAAAATACACGAAAGAAAAGTTTATAAGAAACCAAACTCTATTCGTAAAAATAAGCAATCCTGCTTTGCGACAAGACCTTTCTATGAAAAAGACACAACTTGCGCAAATGCTCAATAACGCAGTAAAGGCATACGTAATAGCCGACGTCAGAATATACTGACGCCTTTGGCTATTTCATATTTTCCTTACGATTATATTTATGTTTGTTGCTATTA
>CAZPNJ010000031.1:2014-3254 GCA_964587765.1 uncultured Prevotella sp. | reverse complement strand
TACTTCCACCATGGTTGCCACCCTTATGGTAATATTTCTTTTTACTCCTACCTGAACCAGAGCCGCCTCTACCCTTCTGGCGTTCATACTTTGGTCCTTCAGCACCATCGGGCAAAGGCATCTTCTCAACGTCCTTACCTAAGAACTTTTCTATGCCAAAGAAATAGCGCATATCAAGGTCAGAAACAAAAGTCAACGCCTGACCGTCACGTTCTGCTCGCGCAGTCCTGCCAATACGATGCACATAGTCTTCAACATCGTGAGGCACATCATAATTGATGACCATGGCAATGTCGTCAATATCTATGCCACGCGAAACAATATCCGTCGCTACCAATACATCAATTTGCCCAGCCTTAAATTGATACATTATTTCATCTCGTTCAGCTTGACTAAGGTCTGAGTGCATTTCACCACTATTTATATGCAATTGGCGCAACTGTCGATTTATATCCTTTACTTTCTGTTTCTTACCAGAGAAGATTATAACTCGCTTCAGCTCACCTTTCTTGAAGAGTTCCTTTATAATATCACCCTTCTGTGGCTCATAGCATATGTATGCCATCTGATGTATTTTCTCAGCAGGCTTACTTACTGCGAGCTTTACCTCAACAGGATTTTTCAACAGTGTCTTTGCGAGTTTTTCTATCTCGCGAGGCATTGTTGCGGAAAACATAATTGTTTGGCATGTTGTGGGTAAATCTTTGGCTATTTTCAGAATATCATCAGAGAAACCCATGTCTAACATTCTGTCAGCCTCATCAAGAACAAAGAAACTTATACGCTTCATGTCAATATTTCCCAAGTTAAGATGAGAAATCAATCGACCAGGAGTTGCAATAATTACGTCTGCTCCTGTCTTTAAGGCTCTCTTTTCTTGTTCATATCGCCCACCATCATTGCCACCATAAACAGCCACACTACTGATGCCATTCAAATAATATGAAAAGCCTTCCATAGCCTGGTCAATCTGCTGAGCCAGCTCTCTTGTTGGCGACATTATTACACAGTTTATGGCATCTTGGGGATAATTTCCATCAGCAAGGCGCGAAAGTATAGGCAGAAGATATGCTGCCGTTTTGCCAGTACCTGTTTGAGCTACGCCAAGCACGTCTTTGCCTTCAAGTAATGGTGGAATACATTGTTCCTGTATTGGAGTACATTTATCGAAGCGCATATCGTAAAGCGCATCAAGAATGTCCTCATTCAAATTTATATCTTCAAAATACATATATTACTT
>CAZPNJ010000031.1:0-2004 GCA_964587765.1 uncultured Prevotella sp. | reverse complement strand
ATATAATAAAACAAACCTAACACAACGGCATCAATTTGGTGCATTCCTATAACAGAAATACGCTATAAAACTAAATATTATGTTAGGAATCCAAGCTGCAAGCGCAGGTGGAGTATCTGCCTGAATTGCAAATGTTGCAGACACTGTTTGCAGCATAATATAAGCAAAACTAAGCACAAGTCCGATACCTAAATACATACCCATTCCACCCTTTCGCTTGCGAGAAGACAGCGAAACGCCAATAGTGGTAAGAATAAATGATGCGAACGATGAAGCTATTCGCTTATGATATTCAACTTCATATTGCACAACGTTGCCAGAGCCTCTGCCTCGCTGTTTTGAAATATACTCAAGCAATTCCTTACTTGTGAAAGTTTCTTGTTGCCCTTTAGAGTAAACCAAATCAGTAGGTTCCATTAAAAGCATCGTATCACACTCTGCTCCTGATGTAATATGCTCGCGAAGTCCTTTCAGTTTTCTTTCTTTCCATCTGTAAACTGTCCAATGATATTTACTATCAGCGATGGTATCATATTGTATTTCTGATGCAGTGAGATGGCTTACAAGTTTCTTGTTTTCAAACTTATCGAGCGAAAAACCATATCCCTTTTTCTGGGTGTTATCATAGTGCTGAATATAAGCTGTAACTCCCTCGCCCACTTGCAACATTACATTGTCTGAAGTCGTATTCTTTTTCTTGTGTTTGTATAAAGTTTCAAAGTTTTGACGAATAACCGTTCCGTGAGGAATAACCTCTGATGACAGATAATACGACAATGCAGTTATCAATACACAAGAAAACATGTATGGGCGCATCAATCTCTTAAACGACACACCTGCCGCAAGCATTGATATGATTTCAGAGTTGCCAGCTAGCTTAGATGTGAAAAAGATTACTGCAATAAATACAAAAAGCGGAGAAAACAAATTGGCAAAGTAAGGCACAAAATTGGCATAATAGTCAAACACAATGGCCTTTAATGGTGCATGATACTGTGAGAACTTTGCAAGATTCTCGTTTATATCAAACACAATAGACACAGAGATAATCAGTATAATAGAATAGATATAGGTACCTATAAATTTCTTTATTATATACCAATCAAGTTTCTTGATGTATCTGCCAGGATTGAGTACGCTCAAGAAATCCAGCTTTAGCTTTAACCAAGCAACATTTCTGATGAACCAAGCAAAATGCTTGTCAATGAATCTTAAAGCTTTTAGTTTAATTCTATTTCGTTTTATCTCTTCGTAGGTCATATTCTTCTTCCAAGTTGTTCTATTATGCCTCGTTTCCATTGAACAAAATCGTCATTCAAGATATGCTGACGAGCATCTCTTACCAATCGCAAATAGAAAGCCAAATTATGAATACTTGCAATTTGCATAGCCAATAGCTCTTGCGACTTGAAAAGATGGTGAAGATAAGCTTTTGTGTAAACCTTATCTGTGTAACATCCGTCTGGCTCTATTGGTGTAAAGTCGGTTTCCCACTTCTTATTGCGCATGTTCATTGTACCCTCATAAGTGAAAAGCATTGCATTTCTGCCATTACGAGTTGGCATTACGCAGTCAAACATATCAACACCACGCTCTATTCCTTCAAGAATATTCTGTGGTGTGCCTACACCCATTAGGTATCTTGGCTTATCTTTGGGCAATATGTCATTTACGACTTCAATCATCTCATACATAACCTCAGTAGGTTCGCCTACAGCCAATCCGCCAATGGCATTACCATCAGCGCCTTTGTCTGCCACATATTTAGCAGCTTCTTGGCGTAAGTCCTTGTATGTACATCCTTGAACTATTGGGAACAAACTCTGATGATAACCATATAAAGGCTCAGTATTATCAAGTTGCTTAATACATCTGTCGAGCCAACGCTGGGTCATCATAAGACTATTCTTTGCATACTGGTAATCGCTCTGTCCTGGAGGGCATTCATCAAAAGCCATTATTATATCCGCACCAACTCTTCGTTCTGTATCCATTACGTTTTCT
>CAZPNJ010000030.1:8326-13400 GCA_964587765.1 uncultured Prevotella sp. | reverse complement strand
CAGTTTCTCGTATTGTTCTATTACGTCGTTGATGTCGAGTTTCTCGTCGGCAATCTGGCGATAGAAGTCAGACGTCTCTTTCAGTCCCAGTTTTTTTATCAAGTGCGATATGGTGCCCTCGTCGATTTCTATCTTGCGGTTTTTCAGTCGGCGCTCAAGCAGTTCCTTTGCCAACAGGCCCTCTTTCTGCTGCGTCTCCTTGATGGACAGTTTTATCTTGGTCTTCGCCCTTGATGTCTTTACTATGTTAATCCAGTCTTGTTTGGCGGCTTGGTTGTTGTTGGTAAGTATCTCAACGGTATCGCCCGACGACAGTTCGTATCTTATTGACACGTTCTTGCCGTTTATCTTACCGCCTACGCAGTGGTTGCCCACGTCGGTGTGTATGTTGTATGCGAAGTCGAGCACCGTGGCACCCTTAGGGAACTTAAACACCTGACCTTTCGGTGTGAACACATACACCTCGTCTTCGTAAAGGTCCATGCGAAACTGGTCCATCATTTGACGGTCGTCGCCAGCCTCCAGTGCGTTGCGTATGTTGGCGAGCCACTCATCGAGTCCACTCTCTCCCTTTATGCCTTTGTAGCGCCAGTGTGCGGCGAGTCCTTTCTCAGCTATCTCGTCCATGCGCTCGGTGCGTATTTGTACTTCCACCCACTTTTGCTCAGGTCCCAATACGGTTATGTGCAGACTTTCGTAGCCGTTAGACTTTGGCACCGACAGCCAGTCCCTCAGTCGCTTTGGGTTGGGCTGATACATGTCTGCCACTATGCTGTAAGCCTGCCAACACTGCATCTTCTCTTTTTGCATAGGCGAGTCCAAGATAATACGAATGGCGAAAAGGTCGTAGATGCCCTCAAAGCCGCATTTCTGTTTCTTCATCTTCTGCCATATAGAGTGTATGCTCTTTGTGCGGCCCTTTATGTGAAACTTCAGCCCAGCCTCTTTCAGTCGTTCGCTCACAGGGGTGATGAATCTTTCTATGTAAGCGTCGCGCGAACGCTTGGTAGCGTTTAGCTTGTCCTTTATCATGTAGTAAGCATCGTGTTCCAGATACTTCAGTGACAGGTCCTCAAGCTCGCTCTTCAAGCGGTATAAGCCCAATTTGTGGGCAAGCGGTGCGTACAGATAACTTGCCTCTTCGCTGACTCTTTGCTTCGCTTCCAGATTCTTTGTGTCGCGTATCTGGCGCATTTGGTTCACACGGTCAACAATCATTATCAATATCACCCTTATGTCCTCGGCAAATGACAGCAACAGGTTTCTGAAGTTTTCGCTTTCCACAACGGGGCTTTTCTTGTAAAGGTCGTGTATCTTTACAAGTCCGTTGATGATGCGAGCCACTCCGTCGCCAAACTTCTTTTGTATATCTTCGACCGTAGTAAAACCGTTTACCACGCTCGAGTAAATCAATATCGATATTATTGAGTCGCGCTTCAGTCCAATCTCGTCAATGGCTATCTTCACCGTTTGCAGCGAGAACAATATAGGGTTGAGCCCAAACACGTCGCGCTGTATCTTGCCCTCGCTTATGGCGCTCTCAATGTGGCGCCTCAGTGTGCGCAGCTCGTCGTGACTAAGCACTTGTCCTACGTCGTGCCGCAAACCGTAAATCAGATGCCTTGCCTCTGCGGTTTCTTCGGTTGTGGGTGTAAACTGATTCATGCAGCAAAAGTAGTTATTTTTATAGTAAAAGTAATGCTTTTCATGATGAAATTTGCTGAATGCTTTGGAGTAAGGTGTAAAACGTTACACGGTAACGTTACGAAAAAATCTTCGTAACGTTAGGAAAAAAATCCAATAACATTACGAAGATTTTCTATTGCTTTATGTAAACCGGTCGTTAGAAACCGAGCTTTTTGCGAAGGTTCTTTGGAACGGCGTTTTTATTTACCATGAAGTCCATGGTCTTGTATGCTACGTAAGCCTTTGTCATGTACCAAATGCCCTTGTAGTCGCCATACTTGCCCCAAGAGTTCTTAACCATGTAGTACTCTTTGCCGTTCTGGTCTTTTGCTATACCAAAGATGTGCATACCATGGTCGTCGGTTGTCTCCCAGTTGTCGAAGGCTTCCTGACGCATTTCCTGTGTTGGAACGATTTCAGGTGCGTTTACACCGAGTGAATCGAGTGTGTGGTTCTTTTCGGTTTTAGAGAGCTTGAACCAGTGGTCTGCGTCTGTACCTGCCATAGAGCGTGCCTTTTTCATATCGTAAGCGATACCGAGGCCCTTGCGTGTGAAGCCGTCTTCGCTGACGTCGCCGCCCCATGCTACGGTGTAGCCGTTCATGATGGCGTTGTCAATGATTTTGCAGAGCTCATCGATTGGTACGTTATAGCTCATAGGCCAGCGCCAGTTGTCCTGTACTTCAACGGCGAATTGCGACCACATTGGGTGGTGAGTGTAGCTGGTGAAGCTAACGTAGTTGTCCCAATCAAGTCCGAGGCTTGCCGCAAAGCTCTTAGGAGTGTATTTCTTGCCTTCGTATGTGAATGACTCCGGACACTTGCCGAGATATGAGTCGAGTATGCCCTGAAGTCCGCTCTTCCATGCTGTAGAAAGTTTCTTCTGCTCGCTCTTTGCTACTGCCTCAACGTATGGAGTCATTACCTTAAAGAACTCGCCGAAGTTAGCGAGGGTGTCGCCATAGAGTGTGCCAGGCAATGGCATTGCTGTCTCTGGTACGATACCATAGTTCTGTATGCAGTACAATGGGTCGTAGCAGCTGCCGCCCTGTGAAAAGCTCACGTCGCCGTGCATACGCACTGCCATAGTGGCGCGGTCCATGTAAGTCTTGTTAGCCACAAACATTTCGCATAGGTCATATTCCTTACCGGTAGCCTTTAGTATTTCGCTCTCGAAGAAACTCAATGTGCTGTATGCCCAGCACGTGCCGCTACGGTTTTGGTCTTTAATGCTTGAAATCTTGTTTTCCTTAACCACTGTGAAGACAGGCTTGTTTACACTGTCTTTCTTTTCTGCTGCCATTGCGCCCAGTGTCATTGACAACAGCGCTGTGGCGATAATTAACTTCTTCATTTTTTATCTCTTGTTTTGTTTATTTGTTTCTGTGATATACTATATATAAATAATGTGTATGCTATATATAATAATGTGTATTTACTTGCGGTTTGCCATAAACTCCTCAACGTCTTTCGGGTGATAGGGGATTACGTTCTTGCCCACTATGCGTGCGCCGTCTTTGGTTATGAGCAGGTCGTCCTCAATGCGTATGCCGCCAAAGTCTTTGTAGGTTTCGAGTTTGATGAACTCTTTGCAATGGCCAGAGGCTTTCCAATCGTCTATCAGCGCTGGTATGAAATAGATGCCAGGCTCGTCGGTTACCACGAATCCCTCTTGCAGACGGCGACCTAAGCGCAGGCAGTTTGTTCCGAACTGGGTGCTTGGCTGTATTTCAGCGTCAAAGCCTACATACTGCTGACCGAGTCCTTCCATGTCGTGAACGTCCATACCCATCATGTGTCCCAATCCGTGAGGCAGGAACATGGCGTGGGCTCCGGCACGAACGGCTTCGTCGGTGTCGCCCTTCATTAAACCGAGTTCTTTCAGACGGTCAGTCATCAGTCGGCAAACGCTCATGTGAACATCGTACCACTTTATGCCAGGACGTGCTATCTGCAATGCGTGGTCGTGACATTCCTCCACGATGCTGTAAATCTCAAGCTGGCGCTGTGTAAACTTACCGCTAACTGGTGTAGTGCGTGTGTTGTCTGAACAGTAGTTGTTAATGGTCTCGGCACCAGCGTCGCACAGTGCGAGTCGGCCCTCTTCCAATGCGTTCATCGACGGACAGCCGTGCATTATCTCGCCATGCTGCGAGAATATGGTTGCGAAACTTACCATAGCTCCGTACGAGTTGGCTATGCCGTCAACCTGTCCGCCTATGAATTTCTCGGTTACGCCCGGACGAATAAGGCTCATAGCCGTAGTGTGCATTTTGTATCCGATGTCGGCTGCACGTTCCAATTCGGCTATTTCTATATCGGTCTTTACTGAGCGCATCTTCACTACGGCCATAATCAGCTCAAGCGAAGCCTTGCTCTTTTGTTCTGACGGGTGTATGCCAAGAAGGTCTTGTATTTGTATTTGGGTGTCGAAACGATATGGTGGCAGGAAGTGAACGGTGCGCCCTGCTTTCTTTGCCTCATCGCAAATGGTCTGTAGCTGAGCCATTGGTGCTGACTCGCTTACGCCCACCTGAAGGGCAAGGTCGTGAACGCTGTCAACTGCGCCATACCAAACAATGTCTTCAATGTCTATATCGTTTCCGATAAGCATCTCTTTGTTGTTGTCAACGTCAATGATGCCTACCAGTCCGTCTCTGTTCTGACCGAAATAGTACAGGAAAGAAGAGTCCTGACGGAAGGGCGAATATGCGTTGGCTGGATAGTTTGCGGGAGAATCGTTGTTGCCGAAAAGTAGTATAATGCCACTCTTTATGAGTTTCTTCAACTCGTTTCGACGACCTATATAAACCTCTTTATCGAACATAAAAACGTGATTAAAATTCCAAATTGGTTGCAAAGTTACGCTTTTTATGCCAAAAAGATGTATCTTTGCCAAGATTTTAATAAAAAAAGTAATAAAAAGGAAGTTTTATGCAGTTTAATGACAACACGGGGTTGGTGCTTGAAGGTGGCGGCATGAGAGGTGTTTTCACGAGTGGCGTGTTAGACGCTTTCATGAAACATAACCTGTATTTTGATTATGTGGTAGCCGTTTCGGCAGGTGCGTGTAACGGTATGTCATACGTAAGCCGACAGCCTCGCAGAGCCCGATTGTCTAATATCGACTTCCTCGCACGCTACGATTACATAGGTTTAAGACATCTTGTAACGCAAGGCTGCATCTTTGACCAGGAGTTGCTTTACGACAAATTTCCGAATACACTGCTGCCATTTGATTTTTATTTTATGTATACGACGCATAGGGCTTTTTAAAATATAATCCTCTTCTTCCAGCCAGGAAAAGAAACTGGATATATTACGGCGGACATTATCAACCGTAACTTTACTGCAATTATTAATCCGCTGGTAATTAACCAAATATTCC
>CAZPNJ010000030.1:8042-8316 GCA_964587765.1 uncultured Prevotella sp. | reverse complement strand
CGACAAGCAGCGCGCCTTAGACATAGTAAAAGCGAGCAGTTCGCTTCCGTTTGTCAGTAAGATAGTGATGGTTGACGGTGTGCCAATGCTCGACGGTGGAATAGTTGACAGCATACCTATAATGCGCGCTATGGAAACGGGCCACCCCACAAACGTAGTCATTACAACCCGAAACAAAGGCTATCGGGATTATAGCGACGACCATAAGATTCCGAAGTTCCTCTATAGAAACTATCCACGGCTAAGGGCAGTACTAAGTCAGCGTATCAGAGCC
>CAZPNJ010000030.1:0-8032 GCA_964587765.1 uncultured Prevotella sp. | reverse complement strand
AAGCGACCGGTCAGATAGTTGTTATAAGACCACTGCGACCCATGGAGGTAGGCAGAATAGAAAAGGACACTGACAAACTGGAGCGCCTCTATGAGGAAGGTTTTGAACAGGGCGAAGCGTTTTGCGCTAAGTATTTAGCAAAACCTCTTTGACCGAGCCTTGCATGAAATACCATAAATAACCCTTCAATCCACGATAGCCCATGCTCTGCAACATTTGCATGTATTGGCGCACTTGTTCTTCGTGTTTGGCTGAATAGCTGCCAAACTTGTAATCTACTACGATGGTGTTGTCGCCATCACACATTACACGGTCGGGACGCTTGTCGTGTACCTCGTTGGTCTGTGGGTCAACGTATATAAGACTGCACTCATTGAACAGTTGCCACTTTTCGCTGAACCACTCCGCTATCTGGCTATCGCTGAAACTCTCTTTCAGTTTGCGCTCTATGACTTCGGGCGTGAGGTCCATGTCAAAGAGTATGCCCTCTGCCTGTAGTTGCTTAACGGCAGCCGGCACGTCGGCTTGGGTCTTTATGCGCGAGAATATAGTGTGCATAACGTTTCCGAACTGTATATAGTGAGAGTCTTCTAAAGGGGCTATGTCGTCTTCGTCGATATGCTCAATGAAGTTCTTGCTGTCATTGCTTTGACGATATTCCACACCCTGAGCATACGATTTTATCTGCAACTTTATGGTGTTGGCTTCGGTGCTTTCATTTTCATTAGCTTCAGCTTTCTTTAGAGTGCCATATATATATAATGTGTGGGCTATATCGTTTTCGGTGTCTTGCTCCTCGCTGATGGTCAGGTCGGGCAACTGCTCTTGGAAGCTGTCCGAACGAATGACTTGGTCAATGGTAGCCCCACGAAAGCGCTTAGTTAACTTATCAAAAAGGACAAACAGATTTTGGCAAGGACGTGTGAAACCCACATACAGCAGGTTCATGTTGTCAACCATGTTTTGCAGGTGCTCCTCTTCATACGCTTTGGAATACGTTGTGCCCATCAGGCGGCTGCTTTAGTCAACGGTCAGGAGTGGCAGTTCGTCGTATGGGGCATCTGCAGCCTCGCACCAAATGGTGTTAGTTGCTTGCGTGTTCTCAAGCGTCCAACAGCATGAGGGCATGATAACGGTGTCGAACTCAAGGCCCTTGCTCGCATGTATGGTCATAAGTCTTATTCCATTGGAAACGTCACTTTGTATGCGCTTGTCGCAATAGTTTTCGTCCCACTCCTTCAGGAATGCGTAAATGTTTGACCCGTAGTTGCTTATGAAATCGTTGACCACGTCAAAGTAGGCGCAGATGTAAGCGCTCTGGTTTGAAAGACGTTCTATTTCAAACAGGTGATATATGCGGTCGGTAAGCTCAAAGAGTGGCATCTTTTTCAAATCGTCAACGGCTGACGCAAACGGTTTGGGCAGTAAGTCGATTGGGTCATCGCAGCTGATTAGCAAATCGGCAGTGGTGGTAGAGTTGCCCAACACTTCTCGCTGATACATGGTGGCAAGGGTGGCTTGCGCCAACTTGTCGTTAGGGTGCGAAATAACATGAAGCGCCTTAACCATGATGTTTACTGCCGTTGAGGCTGAAAGGCGGAATGCCTCGGTTGAGATAATGTTTACCTCTGGCATGTGCTGGCTTGTGAATTCGACTATGTTAGTGGCGTCGTTTTTCGTGCGAATGAGTATGGCAATGTCTGAAGGCAATTTGCCATAGTCGTTGATTAGGGTGCGTATGATTTCAACCATGCGAGCGAACATAGCCTCTTGCGTGTCGCCATGCTTTTGGGGCGCAAACTCCTCTACGCTGACGTAGCCCTCGCGCGGAGAGTCAGTGCGAGCCTTTTGCACCACGTCGGCATAGGCTCTGAGATAGTTGTCGGTGCCTTCGGAATTGAAACCTTCTGCCTTAGCCTCTTCAACCTCATAGCTGACGGCAGCCTTGAAAATGATGTTGTTAGCCGAACGCCAATTGCGCTCAAGCGTTTTTATGCCGATGGTGTTGCTTGGGAAGTTGTCTTCTATATTGTTGAGCAGTCGCCAGTCGCCATCGCGCCATCGGTAAATGCTCTGCTTAACGTCGCCCACTATAAGGTTGCTGGCGTCGCCATGACTCATGCAGTCGTTGAGCAGTACCCGAAAGTTGTTCCATTGCAGTCGGCCCGTGTCTTGAAACTCGTCTATCATTATGTGTTCAAGGTGCGAACCTATTTTCTCGAATATAAACGGAGCATCGGTGTCCTGTATCATTCCGCTCAGGATATTCTGTGTGTAACTGAGCAGAAAGCGATTGGCTTCTTCATTGCTGCGCATGATTTCGCTTTCGATGCTGTCGAGAAGTCGAAGCTCGTCGAGGTGCTTTATGGTTATGTCGGCTGAGCGCAGGTCATAGAATAGGCGCTCGCGCAGGTCGTCAGCCTCTACCAGCAGTGGGCGCAGAGTGGTTTCGACCAACTCGTATATCGCTGCGCCCGGCTTTTGGTCGGCAGCCCTGAGCCAACCCTTCACGCTGTCTTTGGCTGCGCAAATGTTAGTGCCATTATAATTATAGGTAGTGTCAAGGGCTTCGAGCTTTTCAAAAAAGCTGAAGGGCGCTACCTTAAAGTCTTCTTTACGGAAACCGTTGTCGGCTACTGCCTTTTTGAACTTTTGGCACTGCTCCAATAGTGTGGCTTCGGCATTGTTGCGAATGGAATACAGGCGCTCTCTGAAACTCTTGAACCAAGCATCGTCGCGAAGTTTCTGGCTGATAGCCTTCTGGTGCTGTTTGTATTGGTCTTTGAATACCTGCCGACCGAAATCCTTTATGTTCTTTATCACGTTCCAACTGCGCTCCTCGTCAATAGCACGATTTGAGTAGTTGGTAATCCAGTGCAGTTCTTTGTCTTTCAGTGTGAGCGACTTTATAAGCGAATCGACTGCGTTGCTCTCTATCTGAGAGTCGTTGAGGTCAATGCGCAAGCCTGCCGAAAGGTTTAACTCTCGTGCGAGATTGCGAAGCACTTGCTGAAAGAACTTGTCGATAGTTTCTACCTGAAAATAATTATAGTGATGGAGTAGGAAAGAGAGGGCTTTGCCTGCGCGTTCGCGTATCTGCGGCTCGCTGAACTCTGGCAGTGCCTCCTTTACTTTGTCGTAGTATCTGTCAGAGTCTTTTTCGGCTTTGCTAATGCCATAAAGCTGCCAGAGAATACGGTCTTTCATCTCGCACGTCGCCTTGTTTGTGAACGTTACGGCAAGAATGTTTCGATAGGAATACGGATTCTTTATCAGCAGAATTATATATTCAGAGGCAAGGGTGAAAGTCTTGCCCGAACCGGCACTCGCTTTATATACAGTTAGTTGCTCCATAAACGTAGTTTGATTATAAGATGTGTGAGGCTGGCTGTGCTACCAGTCTCTGAACAGTTCAAGCGCAAGTTTTACTCCCACTTCGCTGAACTTTCCGTCCTTGTTGTTGGCAAAGACGGCTGCCGACAAAACCCTTGTGCTAAAGCCGTAGCCACCCTCTGTATAGTAACGTATGTTGGCGACTTTTAGTGTGCTGACGTAAATTCTTTCCATTTCGAAATATCGCCCTATGAGAGGCAACCACGAGAGAGCCAGAACTGGCGATTCGTAGGTAAGGTTACTTCTTATGTAATATGACGAAGAGTTATAGACGTTGCTGCGCAGTAGTTCAAACTCGCCTGTCCACTCGTCGTTCCAGCCATTGACAAGGTTTTCTCTTCGGAAGTTGGTGTAGTCGAGGAAGTAGCGCTTGTCGCCCTTATCGGTATATAGTCCCGTGCCGACACGCATAGAGAGCGTTTTCAAATGGCGAAGGTGTAGTTTCCATTGTCCATCGGCTTCCCAACGCTCATAGTTTATGTTTGAACGACACAAGCCTTTGATACTGCGCTCGTAGTCAAGCGTGATGACAGGACCATTGTAGCCTGTGGGTCGGTATTTCAGTTCGAGTTTTGGCGCAACGGAACGGTAGGTGGGGCGAAGGTCAAGGCTGGTTACTTCCTTTGGGTAAACGGCTTTACGCTCGTGGCTTACCCAACCTGCTCCGAACGAAAAGAGATGGTTTAAGTCGTAGTTGACAAACTCTTTTGAATAGAAGTCCTTAAAGGTGGCAATGTCATCGGCATCGGGCATGGGGCGGTGCTTCTGGCGTTCTATTTCCTGCGCTATCTTATCTTCTCTGATGTGGTTGCCGTTACCGATTTCAAGCTCAATGTATCCGTTCTTTTTCCTGTTCCAACAGTATGTTATCGGTATCTTGTAATAAAGTTGATGCTGCTTAAACGAATAACCAAGCTTCAGGCGAGCGCTTATGTCGGACTTCTGACTGAAAGTGTAGCTGGTGCGAACGTTAAACTTATATGTAATGCCTTTGCTGTGGCTGCAACCAAAATAAAGTGGATTGATAAGCGGAGAAACTTTGTAGTTGCCCTGCTCGTTAGTGCCATAGTTACCCTTTACGTGCGTAAGAAGGTTCTCGCCGATTTGTTCCCATAATATCGACTTCGCCCAATTGCGTTTAGACTGTTTCCGTGAGGTGGAGTCAAGGCTTTTCTTGGCGTAGTACGAGGTAATGATATTGTTCTCATTCTCGTTGAGTGCCACAGGTCTTACCCTTTGCATGAGAAGGGTGTCGTCAGAGTTCTCAATGCTGTTGATTACGCTGTCGGGCAAAACTTTCGGCAGATTGTAAATGCTGACATATTTGCCCGAAATCTTGTTGCCAAGCAGCGAGAAGCGTGTGGTAAGGTTGCACTCTGTGGGGTAGAGCGACTCCCTGCCAATGCTGTTCATGCGTATTATCAAGTGAAACGTTATCATGTCAAACTCGCCTGCGAGTTCGGTTTCAATAATCTTTCCTGTAGTGGTCTCAACCAATGCCGTAGCCCTGTCAAAGAGTTGCGTGTTCCTTAGCTTTGACTTTATAGACAGCAGCGCCCTGTCTTTCGTAAGAGAAACGATTTTGTATTTATAAAACATCTTGTTCTCTCTGTTGAAGGGCGAAAGCATATTGTTGTCGAATATAGTGGTATTATATATGTGTGGCATTAGATAGTTGAAACTTATCTCCATGGCATTGCGTCGGTGGGGAATGGTAGTTATATTCAGCAGCCGACGGGTTTTGAAAGAACCATCGCCAAGGTCGTTGACCAATGTGTAATGTTCTGTGGCGTAAGACCTTGCTCCGCCATGCGCTATGGCATACATGGTGGGCACACACATGAGCAGTGCGTTGCGCTGATGAACGTTAAGCGTAAACTTAGTGTAGGCGAAACTTGTGTTTGCTATATTATTATATAATAATGTGTCTTTTGAAACGGTGTCCTCAGCAAGGCACAGCGAATCGATATGGCTCTTATAATTGAAAACATTATCAAGCACCCGATATTTCTTTTCATCTTTTGCCGTTGCGCTAAGCAAAACGAAAAAAAATGAAAACAACAAAACTATGCGTATGTTTAGGGTTTTATTCATTTAGTTGCCAATTATTGACCGTAAAGACGTACAAATGTAGCGTTTTTCTATAAAAAAGAAAGCTTTTTTTTAAGAAAAACTTGCAATATAAAAAAATATGCGTATATTTGAGGCGTAAAACAAGATAATAAACAGAATAAATCAGGAATTGAGATTATATAGGATAAACATTTAATATGGCATCAATACCATCTGTAAATATTGATAGAAAGGTGCGGCTAAGGGAATTGCTACTCTTTTTGTTGGCTTTGCTTTTTATGGGTTCTTGTCAAGATAACTCTGACGGGAACGCAGATGCTGAGCGTACAAAGGTAGTCGTTGACCCGGGGCCAGCATTGTATGTTGATGCCGTTTGGGCTGAAGGCGATTCGGCAGAGGCTGAAATCACTAATATAAATATGTGGATTTATTCTACAAATGGTAATCTTGTTAAGCAATATTCTTATACCGACACATTGCAGCTTGACACGACTAAGTATGACCTGCCAGTGGGCACATATACGGTAGTGTTGGGCATTAACGCAAAAGCACCATACGTTTTGTCTGGCACGGAAAATAAAGAAAGTCTGTTCATTGCCCTTGACAGCGCTGACGCCTCTCCTGAACACATGTATTACGGGGCAGCATTGGTGACAGTAGGGCATGGATATGTAACACACTCTAAGATATTCCTTCGCAGAGTGATGGCTGAAGTGAAGATTGTTATAGAGGAAACTCCTTCAAACACTTCGCTTGAGACAACCCTGAAGTATGTTTCAAATGGACTATACCCAGCCAGATTCAGTAGCACTGGTTATGGACGTTCGGGCAATGGTGCAAGCATAATTACGCTGCCGTCAACATTTACTGGCGATACCATTGGAACATTAAGCACATCGGTTAGGGTGATGCCAACAACCTTTGGCAATGGTATGTGTCATCTGCTGTTTAAGATTGTTGACGCAGAGGGCGATGTGCACAACTTGGTAGGACAAGCGCCACCGATGGAGCCTTCGGGCAAATATCTTATTCACATGAAGTATGAAGACTTGCACGACTTCATGATATTCAAGTACGTTACTCTTGAAGACTGGACGGAGACGTGCATGATTGAAAACCCTGACTCGTCAGGGGCTGAGGCTATGACAGCGAGATAGAACATTTATAAACGAACTCAAAGATAAATAAAGAATATATGAAACACGTAAAACTAATATTATCATTGCTGACAGTGGCGCTTTTCGCTGCTTGTTCTGATAATGATGGTGTTGAAACAAATCAGATGGAGGTTGAACAGCCTGTGTCAATGATTGTCAAACCAAGTGTTCATAGAACGCGAGTAGGTTATACAAATGCGACTTTGCCAGACAGCTTTGTTATACATATATTACAAAGCAAAGGTCAGAAGAAGTATCTTTATTATGACTACAAGTCATTCGTAATGAAGAAACCCGGAACATTGCATGCCTCGTTGTGGTGGCCTGCAAATGTTACAAACGATACAATGCTTTGGCGAAACCATACGCCACAAGACAGTGTTATTGCATATACATTGAATAACGACAGTGTTATCGTAGCAGGAACGGATATTTACACTGCCGATACTGTTAAGATTTCGGCTGACCAGAGAGATTCTGTCTATTTGCACAAGTCTGACCTGCTATATTATAAAGGTATAGGCATTAACCCAGAACCGGGCGGATATTTGCCAATAGAGTTTAAGCACATAATGTCGAAGATTAAAATCAAATGGCAGTTCGCCACTGAACTCGACACACCAATGGTTGTTGACTCTTTGGTTATAAATCCGTATATAAAGATGCCAAGACATACGGTAATAAACTACTACGACACAATATTTAATACTCCTTTGGCTACTCCAATGGATAGCTTGTTTGCGAATGTAAACAACAGAGACAGCATTGGCGAGATAATAGTATTGCCTAAGTTTGGCAAGAATTTGGAACTGAAATTCTATGTTACTGAGGGTGACGGAGTAATTCATAATAAGGAACAGAGAAGATATACTCTATATACGCAACTGCCAGAGATTGCTCGCAGTGGCGTGCAGTATAACTTCTTCGTGCAAATAGGTAGGGACAGAGTAATACTTGACCCTGCTCGAGATATTGTTGCATCACCATGGAGCGAATATGTTTGGGACAGTACCAATCCTGATGATGATGGTAATGTGGAAACTTATTAGTAACTAAACACTTGTTGAATATGAATAACAAGAAAAAAATATTGATTCCGTTGTTTGGCTTGTTGCTGTTCAGTGCATGCCAAAGCGATGATGATGTTGAAAACGCAAACATCAACGAATCAAGACCTTGTATGGTGGCGATAGATGCTAAGGTGGCTACAGGTGCTGCTAACAAAGCAAAGTCAACCAGATTGAATACAGACGTAACTGGTCATGTGTGGGACGTTAACGATGTAATAACCGTAATTAAGGTTGATGAATACATCGTAAAGGACAGAGATTCTGCAAGTTATCAGTTTGATGGCACAAAGTGGAATCAATATGGTTCGGAGTATATGCTCTGGGCACAGCTGTTGTCAC
>CAZPNJ010000029.1:266-13818 GCA_964587765.1 uncultured Prevotella sp. | reverse complement strand
TGACATTTGCTTACGACAATGCTGAAGGTAAGGTGCTTGATAACCTGTCGTTTGACTTCAATCCCGGCACCTGCACGGCTGTGATAGGCGAGACGGGCACTGGCAAGACTACGCTTATCAGACTTATTCTGTCGCTGTTGCGCCAGCAAGACGGCACAATGGAGATTTATAACCACAAGACCAGTCATAAGCTGTCACCACGCACCCGTTGCAACTTCCTGTATGTGCCGCAGGGCAATACCCTGATGAGCGGAACCATCAGTGAAAACCTCAGATTAGGTAATCTGGAGGCTCCCGACGAGGAAATGATTGAGGCGCTGCACAAGAGTTGTGCCGACTTTGTTATGGAACTGCCGCAAGGTCTTGATTCACGTTGTGGTGAGGGTGGCGACGGACTGTCTGAGGGGCAGTCGCAACGTATCTGCATAGCCAGAGCATTGTTGCGCAACCGCCATATAATGCTCTTTGACGAGGCAACTTCATCGCTTGACCCCGACACCGAGAGCCAGCTGCTGCAAAACATTCTTTCTTCGCACGACAAGACGGTTATCTTCATCACTCACCGCATGGAGGTGATACGATATTGCGACTTTACGCTGAAGATAGGTAAATAAAAGTGTAAAGACTGGCAGGTAAAAGTAATAATAGGCAAGTAAAAGAGTAATGAGATGAACACTGACAAGGAACAGATAAAATGTCGTATCGACGCATTGCGCCAAGTTATGCGACGCGAACATTTAGGTGCTTTCATTTTCCCAAGCACCGACCCCCATAATGGCGAATATATTCCCGACCACTGGAAATGCCGTGAGTGGATTTCGGGCTTTAACGGCTCTGCCGGAACGGTGGTGGTAACGCTTACCGGTGCTGCTCTGTGGACCGACTCGCGCTATTTCATTGCAGCCGCCGAGCAGATAGCCGGCACAGGCATTCAGCTTATGAAGTTGAAGATAGCTGGCACACCCACCATAGCCGAATATATAGGTAGCGAACTGAGCCAGTCTGAACTGAAAGAGGTGGGCATAGTGGGCATGAACGTATCTTGTGGTTATGCTGAGAATCTGATATATGAACTGCGCCATCAGGGCGGACTCACGCTTCGCACCAACTTTGACCCCTTGGCAGAGATATGGACCGATCGCCCTGAGATACCCATGAATAGGGTAGAGGTGCACCCATTGAAGTATGCCGGCATAGAGTCAAGACAAAAGCTGTCTGACATACGCAAACTGCTGATTAGCCAACACGCTGACGGTATGCTGGTGTCGGCACTCGATGACATAGCTTGGACGCTTAACCTGCGAGGCACCGATGTGCATTGCAATCCCGTATTCGTGGCATATCTGCTCATAACCAGTTCTACGGCGACGCTGTTTGTTGACCGTCGTAAATTGTCGGCTGAGGTAGAGTCTTACCTTAGGTCAGAGGGTGTTGGCGTGGCAGGTTACGACGAAGTGGCTGACGCTTTGCGCCATTATCCTGACTACAGCATACTGCTCGACAAGAGCGAAACATCATACACCCTTGCCCATTGCATAAAATGCCAAGAGGTGGTATGCGGACAGTCACCGATTGACTCGCTGAAGGTGGTTAAGAACCCTACGGAAATACAGGGCTATCGCAGCGCTATGCTGAAAGACGGCATAGCACTGGTGAAGTTCCTGATGTGGTTGCGCCCAGCCGTGGAAAGGGGAGGGCAGACCGAGATTTCAATAGACCAGAAACTAACGGCGCTGAGACGTGAACAACCGTTATTCCGAGACATTTCGTTCGACACTATTGCCGGTTACGGCTATCACGGGGCAATAGTCCACTATGAAGCTACGCCCGAAACAGACATTGCGCTTGAGCCGAAAGGGCTGCTATTGCTTGACAGTGGCGCGCAATACGAAGACGGTACAACCGATATAACCCGCACCATAGCCCTTGGACCAGTGACCGATGAGGAGAAACACATTTACACTCTGGTGCTGAAGGGGCATATACAACTTGAGTTGGCTAAGTTCCCGGCAAACTGTTCGGGCACTCAGATTGACGCTTTAGGCCGTGAGATGATGTGGCGCGAGGGATTGAACTTCCTGCATGGCACGGGTCATGGTGTAGGTTCTTATCTGAACGTTCACGAGGGCAGACATCAAATACGTATGGAATACATGCCGGCACCGCTGCGTGCAGGCATGACGCTAACCGACGAGCCTGGACTGTATCTTGAAGGACGCTTTGGTGCTCGCACCGAGAACACACTTCTCGTAGTGCCATATATGAAGACTGAGTTTGGCGAGTTCCTTGGCTTTGAGCCGTTGACCCTTTGTCCTATCGACACAGAGCCGATAGAGTGGGGCATAATGGCCAAAGAAGAGATAGATTGGCTTAACAGTTATCACAAAAAGGTTTATGTCGAGCTGGCGCCACACCTTAATGATAGTGAGCGCCAGTGGTTGGCAGAAGCGACAAAGGAGGTGGGCGTATGACTTATGCTGAAATGTGGCGCTCGCTGCTTGGCGTTTATGACGCTGACGAGGCAAAGGCAGTAGTCAGGCTTTTGCTTGAAGAGCGCTTTGGGCTTAGCTACACTGATGTCGTCGGCGGCAGTGCCGAACATGTTTCAGAGGCCGACCTGTTGCCGCTGCTCGACCGACTTAAACAGAATGAACCTGTGCAGTATGTGCTTGGCTGGGCCGACTTTATGGGGCATAAGTTTCATGTAGAGCCGGGGGTGCTTATTCCCCGTCCCGAAACGGCAGAACTGTGTCAGATGATTATCAGTGACGGCTCACATGGTAACATACTTGACATAGGCACAGGTTCGGGCTGTATAGCCATATCACTGGCATTGGCGCTTAATGAATCAAGGGTTACGGCATGGGACATTTCGCAAAGGGCGCTTACCATTGCCCAAGAAAACGCTCAGTCGCTGGGCGCACGGGTAACCTTTAAGCAGGTTGACGCACTCACGGCTGCCGACACTATTCAAAGCGAAGCTGTGGAAGGCGCAACGCCAACAGCCGATAATAGGCAGTGGAGCGTCATTGTCAGCAATCCGCCTTATATATGTAATAAGGAGGCGGCGCTCATGGCAAAAAACGTGCTTGACTATGAGCCTCACGAGGCTTTGTTTGTTTCAGACAAAGACCCGCTCGTATTTTACAGAGCCATTGCCCGTTATGGTGCAAAGACGCTCACAAAGGGCGGTAAAATATATTTTGAGATAAACCCCATTTATGCCGACGACCTGTGTAAGATGGCATCACAAATGGGATATTCGCACACCGAAATCATTGCCGACGATTATGGCAAGCGTCGCTTTGCCGTGTTGGGTGAACTAAGTGCAGATAAATAAAATAACGATATGTTTCAGCACAAGCAGATAACCGAGCGTGAGGCGCTCTCAAAACTGATGGCACTCTGTTCAAAGGCAGAGCACTGTTCGGGCGAAATGATTGACAAGATGCGCCAGTGGCATATAGCTGATGATGCTCAGGCACGTATCATGCAGTTTTTGACCGACAAGCAGTTTATTGATGACGAGCGCTACTGCCGTGCATTCGTTCGCGACAAGATAACATACTCTAAGTGGGGGCGGCGCAAGATAGAGCAGGCGCTATGGGCTAAACACATGGCGGCTGACGTGTATAACCCCATACTGGACGAGGTGCCCGATGAGGACTATCTTGCCATACTTCGCCCGCTGATATTAAGCAAGCAGCGCACCGTAAAGGCAAACTCTGACTATGAGGCTTCGATGAAGGTTATAAAATATGCCATGAGCCGAGGCTTCGACCTGAGTCTGATAAAAAAGTGCATAGGCGACATTGATGTTGAGGAAATGTAATGCAAGTATAGTAATAACTAATTTTATGGGTAAAACATTATTAAATAACAAGACTATGAAGAAATTGTTTTTAGTTGCCGTTGCAGCGTTAATCGCTATCGGCGCAAGCGCACAAGACGCTAAGAAGTATGAGTACAAGAAAAACGAGGTGTCGGTAGCCTTTGGCGGACCTACCACTTCGCAAATCATGAGCTCATTCGTTGACGCATTGGGGATTATATTTGCCGGCAAGGTTGGAAACGAGAAGTTTTTCGGCAACCTTTCCGCAGAGTATTATTATCGTCCCTGCAAATTGGTTGGCGTGGGCGGCATCTTTGCCTACGGACAATGCACTAAGGAAGATATTGACCATGGTACTAAAGTGGGCGATGTGAAGTGGAATTTCTTCACGCTTATGCCTGCCGCAAAGTTTCATTGGGTAGATAAAAAGTATTTTGGCTTCTACTCAAAGGTGGGACTGGGTGCTACGCTCATCAGCAATAAGTATGATGCAAAGACGTCAGGCTAAGATGACTCTGCATCACAGGTATTCTTTAACACTCAAATATCGTTGATTGGCTTGGAGACTGGCAGCGAACACCTGCGCGTGTTTGGCGAAGCGGGCTTCGGCGAGCAGGGTATCTTTGTGGGCGGATTGCGCTATCAGTTCTAAACCGCAGGTGCAATGCACCCCAGATATTATAATATAATGATGCGGGCATTGACGACTTGGGTTAGTCGTCAATGTCCGTTACTTGAAACTTCTTGTTAAACTTGATTTCCCTTCCGTTGTTAAGTTTCACCTCATAGCCTTTTTTATCTCGTTCTATCTCGGTTATTGAGGCATTTTTGAAGTTAGCGTTTACATATTTTGTTATCGGTGCCGGAACAAACTTTGCCACTACTGCGGAGTTTGGGTTGCTTATGTCGGTCCACTTGCCGTTGCCGTCAAACTCTATCTTTTCGCCCGTGCTGAATATCACTGTATAGTCACGGTCAAACAGGTCTTTGTCCATCTTAGTGACAGCAACCTTGCGGTCGGCAAAGTGCTTCTTCACAAACAATTGGGCAGCCTTTGGCAACTGCGAATATTGAATGGGCTTATCGTCGCTCGTTAGTGTGGCTGCACTGGCGCTAAGTGTGCAAATGCTCAGCAGTGCCACCAACATTGATTTTAATAATGCCTTTTTCATGTTCCTGAATGTTTTTACGTTTGATACTTGTTTTTGGGGACTGTCACTGATTACCAGTCATCGTCCTCATTGCCAACAACACCATTCTTAACAGCTTCCTCTATCTTGTCCATAACGGCGTTAGAGTAGGCGTGAGTCATAACCAGAGCCTTGGCACAGGTGCGCTTTTGTGGGTCTTTCTGCACAAACGGATAGTGCTGCGCAATTTCCCATTGCTCGTCATACAGATTTGCGTTGGTTTTGTCGTCGGCCTTGCGTTTTGAATCGCCGTAAGTGCGGTTTTTAGAGTCAGTTGGACTAAGCCAGCCGCCCGTTATATCTCTTAGTATATCGTAGTTCTGCACGGTATAGGTTATGCGTATGCGACCGTCCTTAATGTCTATGCGTATCACGGGCGTAATACTTACCGAGTATTTGTTTAGCGTGCCAGTGTGCTCGGCAATGTTTTTCAGCGTTGACGATATTATAATGCACCCGTCCTCACGGTCGTTAAGGGTTATGGCGCCCTTGTCTTTAAACGTTGCTGATGCCCATTGGTTGACGGTCAGATACAACTGTTGGCGAGTCTTGCCCTGAGCGGCTATAATCTGCTGATAGGTGATTGACTGGTTTTTGTCAAACGAGATGGTGCTTGCAAGGTTAGCGGCAGCGTCAAGCCATTTGTCGCCATAGCGTTCCTTGGCATATTTCTCCAAATCGGCTGATTTCATAACCTGTGCCATGGTGCTTTGGTTGAAGGCGTACAGCATTACCAATAATACACCTGCGCCTCTTAGTATATGGCTGATGCGTGTTAATGAAAGTTTTACGTGCTTCATAATTCTTTGTTCGTTATGTCGCCAACGTATTGACGACGTTCAAGTTATTATTTAGTCTTCGCAAATATAAAAAGAATATGGCAGAGCTGCAAATCTTCCGATATATTTTTTGCGTTCACTTCGAATAGTTTATAATATAACCCATTTGGTATTATTCCCTATATATAATAAGGTGCAGTGATGGAATTGAGAATGTAATAAAAAATCGTAGTGCGTGATTGCTAAATAAAATGTTGGGTTTGTTTTGGTGTTTATGCGATTTTCTTTGTATATTTGCAGTAGAAACCTACAAAAACGGCAAAAATACCACTGAAAAAGTACAAAAATCATCGATTTTGGGGAAGTCAAGGTAAGCGTGGGATATATCCCAAGGTGGGCTTGGGATATATATCAGTCTCACCCTTTTTGTGTATCTGCCTAAGTATTAACGAAATAAGCTATGAGACTGGGATATATATCAGTCTATGCGTGTATCCGATATCAAGGTGAGCGTAGGATATATCCCAAGGTAGGCTTGGGATATATCCCAGTCTATGCTTGGGATATATATCAGTCTCAACCCCTGTTTTACCCCCAGTTTTCACCCCTTGATTATACCCCCAAAAGGTAGTCACTTTGGTAATAAAGTTTGCGGAATTTTCTCGCTTTGAAAAGTTTATCATAATTTATACTTGGCGGATTATGTGCCGTAGCGCCATACCTGTCTATCATCAATTCGGGTATGAGAACCATCGAAACCAATGCTTGCCTTAATTCTTAAAGCCCGCGATCTTTAGGAAATACTCATGTGTCCTTGTGTCATTAGTCAGTTCGGGATGAAATGAACAGACAAACTGGTTTCCTTGTCTTGCGGCGATAACGTGATTGTCAAGAACTGAAAGTATTTCAACACCTTCGCCAACGTATTCAATGTAAGGGGCGCGAATGAAAGTCATAGGGACAACACCTATTCCTTCTACTTGATGATTTGCCACAAAACTACCTAACTGACGACCATAGGCATTGCGTTTCACCTTCATGTCCATAGTGCCAAGATGGTCGTGGTCAAGCATAATCATACCAGCGCAAGTGCCAAAGACAGGAAGTCCATCATTGATCGCGTCGTGTATTGGTTGCCAAAGTCCATTGTCACGCATTATGCGGGTCATGGCTGTGCTTTCACCACCTGGAATGATAAGACCTTGACCAATTGCTTGGCTCTTATCTCCATTGGATGAAGATGAGATGAAAGAATTCCAATCATCAATATTTCTTATCAAAATGCTGTTTACGTCTAATCGTTGGAGCATCTGCTGATGTTCTACGAATGCTCCTTGTAATGCTAATACCGCTATCATTTTCCACGTTCAGCCATCAAAAGCTGAATTTCATTTTCGTTTATTCCAACCATTGCTTCACCAAGGTCTTCGCTTAATTCGGCAAGAATCTTCGGATTATTATAGTTTGTTACCGCCTTGACGATTGCCTGTGCACGCTTAACAGGGTCACCGCTCTTGAAGATACCACTACCTACAAATACTCCCTCAGCACCCAACTGCATCATAAGAGCGGCGTCTGCTGGAGTCGCGACACCGCCAGCCGCAAAGTTTACTACAGGAAGTTTACCATTATCATGTACGTATTGTACAAGGTCGAACGGAACTCGCGATTGCTTGGCTGCCTCATACAGCTCATCTGTGTTAAGTGATTGAATACGTCGAATTTCGCTCTGCATCATTCGCATGTGACGAACTGCTTGAATAACGTCACCGGTTCCAGGTTCACCCTTTGTGCGAATCATCGTTGCCCCCTCATTTATACGACGTAACGCCTCACCAAGGTCCTTAGCGCCACATACGAAAGGAACCTTGAAATCACGCTTGTTGATGTGATACACATCGTCTGCAGGTGAAAGGACTTCACTCTCATCAATATAGTCAATCTCGATGGCTTCAAGTATCTGTGCTTCCGCAAAATGCCCGATGCGACACTTTGCCATAACGGGTATTGTTACCGCCTCTTGTATTCCACGTATCATTTTGGGGTCACTCATACGTGAAACGCCTCCAGCCGCGCGAATATCAGCGGGAATACGTTCCAAAGCCATCACGGCGCAAGCACCTGCAGCCTCCGCGATTCGTGCCTGTTCAGGTGTCGTTACATCCATGATTACTCCACCCTTCAACATCTGGGCAAGGTTACGGTTCAATTCTGCTCTATTTTCCATTTTGCTTATGATATTTTATATGATTAAATTTCGTGTGCAAAAGTATTAAACAAGAACATAATGTAAAAGTATTTATTCCCATATAGTTTATTATTGAATACGTTTCATTACATTTGCAGACAAAATTCGGAAATGGTGGAATCGGTATTATCCATAAATGGTTCAGATGGCACAGGTGGAGCAGGTATTCAATCAGACATCAAGACAGCGGCGAGTCTTGGTGCGATTGCCCTTACCGCAATAACGTCGGTAACGGCACAGGATTCCGTTGGCGTTAGACGCACAATTGAAGTACCTACAGACATTGTCATTGGACAGATAAGGGCGGTGTACGGTAACATACCGCCAAAAGCAATAAAGATTGGAATGATAGGCAATGCGAACACAATCCGTATGGTTCGTGATGAGATTATTGCTTGCAAAAATATTGTGTGTTCATTGGTAATACATTCCTCTGATGGTACGCGTCTTATAGGCGAGTTTGCCACGGACGCCATGATTCGCCACATAATACCAGTTTCCCGTCTGCTCGTAATGAAATGCGTTGACGCAGAGACCGTTCTTGGCGTTAAAATCAATACTGACGATGAAATGTTACGAGCAGCCGAGAGCCTTCATGAAATGGGTGCCGAATGGGTAATGCTGCGTGGTGGAAAGATACAGGAAGGCAGGGTGACAGCGCTTTTGCTGGGCAAAGAAAGCCATACGTTCTTTTCCTCATTCAATACGGAAGGATGGCGGAAGCATGGTATTGCGGGAGCGTTGTCAAGTGCAATCACCACACGACTTGCCTTTGGTGATGATGTACCAACAGCCGTAAGCAATGCCCATAAATACATGCACAGCCAAGTTGTTTATGCAACCAAAGGAGCAAATAAACTACGTCCGCAGGAACTTTACAACAGATTTATCACAATACTTCCTGAACACTACGTAAAGGAACATGAAGTGTCATTCTATGCTTCATATCTTGCCATTTCGCCTCGATATTTGTCACAGATTACCCGACAGACGATTGGCAAGTCGCCAAAGGCGATAATAGATGAATTTATCTTTGAAAAAGCTTGTAAACTACTATTAAACACATCACTTTCCATTCAGGAAATATCCATTCGTTTGGGTTTTTCCTCCCCTATCCTTTTTTCTCGATTCATTAAACAGAAATCAGGACTTACGCCAAAGAATGTAAGGGGAGAAGTTAGGAGACGTTATCGAGAGCTCGGGCAGAATAATCATTAGTTTGGGGCAAATGAGTATCTTCCCTTAAATTCTCCCAACTTTATTAACATCCCCTAATTTCTTCTATTCCAATGTATAGATGATGGTACTTACTACTCTCATGGTCTTCATGTTTTGAATGATCTATCATTATACCCATTTGGTACGACATCGAGAATTTGGCAAAAGTCGTTTGCGTATTCGTGTCGGTCGGTATTCGGACAAAACCGTTTTGAGATGGGACAGAAATCTCTTCAATAGTTATACGAGAGCCAATGGGCTAAGAGAAGGGGGAACATATAAAAGTAACAACTTTATTAGTAATAAGCTTGTTAGTAACAAACTTATATTATACTTTTGCACTTAGGAAACTAAAATGTTGAAAACATGACAATTTAATCATTAAACAATTAATGAAATGAAAGTGAAGCATCACAATTACGCACGCGTGGCGGCTGTAGCCATGGCGTGGATGTCAATTCTTACGGCGTCAGCGCAGAAAAACTACACTCTGCCAGAACTACCTCCCATGCCAGAGATTTCAGCGCCCATGCGCGAAAACATGATCAGGCTGGAAGACTCAAAGACCTTTCCGGAGGTGCAGCTCGATATTCCAATCACCGACGGTCCGTTTCAACCAAACTGGAACTCTATAGAGACTAACTACCCCGGCACGCCACAGTGGCTACGCGACGCCAAGGTGGGCTTCTGGGTGCACTTCGGTCCGCAAGCCGCCGGCGAGAGTGGCGACTGGTACGCACGCAAGTTATATAATGAAAAAGAATGGGCTTATCGTAACCACCTGAAGCGCTACGGACACCCATCAGAGGTGGGATATAAAGAGGTGTTGCGCGACTGGCGTCCCAACAAACTTGACCCCGAGCGCCTTACCAAACTATACAAAAAGGCGGGAGCTCGCTTCTTGATGATTCAAGGCGTGCACCACGACAACTACGACCTGTGGAACTCTAAATATCAGCCTTGGAACTCGGTAAACGTCGGACCGAAACGCGACTTGCTGCGCGAGTGGGCAACTGCGTGTCGCAAACACGGCATGCGTTACGGCGTGACCTTTCACCACGAATACACTTGGTGGTGGTGGCAAACGGCGTTCCAGAGCGACACTAAAGGCCCTAAGGCTGGCGTACCCTACGACGGCAACCTAACTAAAGCCGACGGCAAAGGCAAGTGGTGGGAAGGATTAGACCCCAGAAGACTCTACGGCATAAACCTAAGAGAGTATGAGACGGTGGCTGAAAGAGCGAACTCACCATGGTCAGCGCCAAACCCAGGCATATTCTGGCGCCACTTGGACTACGCTAAGTGGTTCGCTACGCAATGGGCGTTGCGCATGATGGACGTAACCCACAACTACGACCCTGACTTCATATACACCGACGGGACGGTGGAAGGACCATTCACCGGCAACGGCACGGGCACTGGCTACAAATGCAACGCCATGCAGACGGTAATGGCTGACTATTACAACAACCTACTGCAAAAGCGAGGCAAGGTGGACGCTTTCAGCATAATAAAGTTTAGACACCCGACCAACGGAGCCGTTAACACCGCCGAGTTTGACTTCCCTGACACTATCAACACATCGCAGCCATGGATTCGCGAGGCTCCTGTGGGCGACTGGTTTTACTCGCCTGGCTTCACCTACGACGCAACGAGCATGATTCGCTTCATAATTGAGGCGGTGGCTCGCGACGGCAATGTTGCCATAAACATTCCTATGCGCCCCGACGGCAGCATAGAAGAGGCGTGTGAGCGCATGCTCGAGGAAGTGGGAGCGTGGATGAAGACCAACGGACAGGCTATCTATGGCAGCAAGGCTTGGAAAGTGCTGGGCGAGGGTGAGATGATAAACGGCAAACTGAAGAAACTGCCCGGCGGCGGACTTGGCAAGTATCACGCCGACTTCAAGTTCAACGCTCAAGACATTCGCTTCACGGTGGGCAAGGACGGCGCTCTTTACGCCTTCTGCATGGCGGTGCCTAAGGCAGGACAAACTGTGAAGATATACAACCTGGGCAAGAAGAAAGACTCTATGAGAGTGAAGCGTGTCAGCATGCTCGGTGGCGGCAAGCTCCGCTTCGCGCAGACTGACGACTGTTTGACCATAACCTGCCCCAAGAGCATCAAGGCTAAGAACGCCTTAGTGTTTAAGATTCAGTAAACAGACAACGTTATATAAAGAAAAATACCTCCATTGGTGAGTAATGGCTCGCCAGTGGAGTTATTCTTTTATGGTGGGTGAACGGTTAGTCTTTTCTTAGCAGATGGCCACGCACCGTGGCTTTCTTGTTGCTGAGAACGAGCAATGCTCTGCCGTGCCAAGCGGCGTGGGTGTTGTCGTGAATGTCATCGCTGCATCTGAGGTCGGCGTTGCCGAAGGCGAGCAGTTTTGCCTCACCATTGACGCTGACGGAGATAACGTCAGATGACTGAGGGCACAGGTTGCCGTCCTTGTCTATTACCTCAACCACGATGTAGCGCATGTCGGCGTCGGCTATGGGCGAAGGATCTTCCCTGAATCTCACGCCAGAAGGTGTGCCTGCCGTTGTCATGGTGTCGCGGCTTATGACGTTGCCATTCTCGTCGATGCCTTCAGCCACGAGCGTGCCTGGCTGATAGGGTAGTCTGAACACGGCTTTCATGCGCTCACGCTCGGTGGTGGGCTTCTCGTCAATTGCTTTGCCGTTGAGCGTCAAGCGCACCTTAGGCAAGCGGCTATACACCACCACGTCTATGTCTTTTTGTTCCCAGCCAGCCCAGTTCCACGAACGCCAAGTGGGCCATGTGCTCCACATGGTGGTCTTTATGGGCTCTACGTATCCGTCGGGTTCGTAAGCGGCGAGATATACTTGATTTTTATTGTTCCAAAGCATGTCGCGATAGTAGGAAACGGGTTTGCGCAGACCGGTTATGTCAACATCGCCACAGTAAGCACCGTGCCACGGCCATTGAACGTTTTGCCAACTTTCGCCCTGTGGCCACGACTGGTATCTCCAACCGCCTATGCCCGATTCGCCCAGATAGTCAAGACCGGTCCACACGATGTCGCCCACCACGTAAGGATAGTCGCGCGTGGTTTGCCAGTTGTTGAAGGCGTCGGCAGGGTACGACTCCGTTTGCCATATCACTCTCTTGGGGTCGCGCTTGTGGTCGTCAGCGTGTTTGAAAAGCATGTAGTTGTAGCCCGCTATGTCAAGTACCTCGGCGTGGGGGTCGTAAATCTCCCAATCGCTATCCCATGCGCAAAGTGCCTCGGTCACGGGGCGAAGTTCTGGGTCTAGTTCGTTGATGGCTCGTTTCAGTCGTCGGGCGGTGGTGACTATGCCTATCTCTTTGCGCTCTATAACCTCGTTGCCAATGCTCCACGCTATGACCGATGGGTGGTGAGCGTCGCGGCGCACCATGCTTTGTATGTCGCTGACGCTTTGGGCGTCGAAAACGGTGTGGTAGTCGTGGGCGTTTTTCTGAGTGCGCCAACCGTCAAACGCCTCGTCTATGACGAGCATGCCCAGTTCGTCGCAGGCGTCGAGAAAAGTCTCTGATGGAGGGTTGTGGCTCGTGCGCAGCAGGTTAAAGCCGGCTTGCTTCATTAGCGACACCTTGCGATACTCAGTTGAGCGAGTGGCTACGGCGCCGAGCAGTCCGTTGTCGTGGTGTACGCAAGCGCCGTTGACGAGCAGTGGCTCGCCGTTGAGCGTGAGCCCGTCTTCGGCGTTCCATTTCAGCGTGCGAAAGCCCACCTTTTTGTTTATGCGGTCAGTCTCTCGCCCGTTGACGGTGAGCGTTAGGCAGGCATCGTAAAGATTGGGGTGGGCGGGGCTCCAAAGGCGTGCGTCGGGAGCGTCTATCTTTATCGTGATAGTTTTCTTTTCGCCAGAAGCGAGCTTCAGCTTAACAGCAATGCCTCGCGTTATCAGGTGAGTAGCGTTATTGCAGGAAGCAAGGTTGACAGACTTCAGGAACACATCCAAATCCTGAAAGACTCAATGACAACCAACATTGCCTATCACGCCAATGACCCAAGTGCAGGACTTGCCTCACATATCAATCGAGACCAGTTCAAGATGTATTGCGGTGACACAGGACTATTTGTCACACTCGCATTCTGGGACGATGCTTTCACAGAGAACGTGATTTATCAAAAACTGCTGAACGACAAGTTGAAAGCAGATGTAGGCTATGTATATGAAAATGTTGTGTCACAGATGTTGACCGCTACTGGCCACAAACTGTAATTCCACACCACGACTTTATTTGGATTGATCTTGTAAAAAGCAACCAGAGG
>CAZPNJ010000029.1:0-256 GCA_964587765.1 uncultured Prevotella sp. | reverse complement strand
CACAAACTGTATTACCACACCTGGCCAACCCCATCGGGCAAACACAACTACGAAGTAGATTTCCTCCTGTCTCGACAGGCAAAGGTATGTCCGATAGAGGTTAAGTCAGGATCCTCGAAAGTCCATGTCTCGATAGACGAGTTCCAAAATAAGTTCTCATCGCGTATCTACCAGCGATACTTGCTCCACACAAAAGACATTCGTAAAGAACAGGATTTGTTGTGTCTTCCTTTGTATATGACAATGTTCGTATAAA
>CAZPNJ010000028.1:0-13954 GCA_964587765.1 uncultured Prevotella sp. | reverse complement strand
TTATGCTCATGCCTCTGGCAACGATGCCATCGACGCTAACGGCACAAGCGGCAACGTTATATCTATCTCCGGCGGCATAGTATTGGCATTTGGCACGACTTCGCCCGAAGAAGGTCTTGACTTAGACAAAGGCTACATAAACATTACCGGCGGATACGTATTCACTGGTGGCGGCCAGCAGCAATCATCGCCAAGTCGTAACGGTACGCAGTGCTCTTATTGGGCTTCTTACAGCATGAACAGCAGCTATTACTACACCTTAGAGTGTGACGGCACCAAGCTGTTTACCGTTAAAGCGCCTACGACCATCAGCCAAAACTATTCGCTGATTTCAGCTACGGGTATGTCAACCGGCAAAAGCTGCAAACTTTATTACGGCAGTTCGGCACCGACATCTTACGGAAGCGTTTACGCCGATAAGTCAACCAACCGTTTCTGGCTATCGCCTACCGTTAGCACGAGCGGCACAACAAAGAGCTGGACGCAGAGCAGCACTAATCTGTAACACTCTCGTTAGCATAAAAAACAAGAAGAAGGACTTGCGCGGAACGCTCCGCTTGCAAGTCCTTCTTTTTGCACACATCAATAATCAAATTACCACTTTCCTATCTATTTTATCTTCTTCCGGTAAATCCGCCTGAGCTATGGCTTGAGCCGCTTGAGCTGTGACTTGCACCGCCATTTGAAGAGCTACTACTGCGAGGGGCTGAGCCACGGAACGTGCCGCCTATGTTTGTAGAGCGAACTCTTGACGTATTGCTCATGCTGCGATTACCTGAGAATGTGCCATTGCTATGGTTACTGCTACTGCCAAAGTTGCGAGAGTTTACGGTCGTGTTCATATTGTTAACGGTTTCTCTCGTAGAACTTCTGCGACCTGAGAAGTCAGAGTTGCCTGAGCGAGCACGTACGCCATTGTCGCGTCTTATATTACTGCCGTGATTATGCGAGCGGTTGTCGTAACGGTCTCTCATGCCGCTGAAACTTCTACCACTGCCAGAGTGATGATGCGTTGCGTATGAACGTCCATGATACCAAGAGCGACCACCGTTCATGTGCCAAGCGTGACCTCCGCGATAGGTTGCATAGAACCCTGGGCGACCGAAATAGTAATATGTGCGATGAGGATAGCGTGCGTAAATTCTGAAGTGCCAATATCCACCGTCGTAGTACAACGGACGATAGAAATACAGAGCTTTCAGATACAGACTGTATTGCCAGTCTAACAGAACATAGCTTAAATCCAGATTTCTGTTGCGCCAGTATATGCCCGCAACGTCTTCGTAAGTGTTTACGCCCATGAGGTAATCAAGATTTATTTCGTAAGCTGCCTCATACTGGTCGTCAGTTAAATTCAACTCGTATGCCATCTTGTCTGTCAAGAACAAAGCCTGCTGGCGAGCCTGCTCATAGCTCATGGCTGATGTTGAAACCGTTATTGTAAACAGTGCTGTGAGAGCAATTATAAAGCGTTTCATAATCTTATGAGTTTTAGTTTGACTTCTATTTTTCTATTGGCAAAAGTAAGGCATAATTATCACCCCGCAAAAGGTTTTTCCCTAATCGGGAGCGGAAAATCCCTAATTGGTTTTTGCGTGTTAGCGACAAATGTTTTAATTTTGCAGTCAACTAAACAGTCTATACAAAAACGATGCATACTTTTAAGTATTTAGTAGCGAATAAGAGAGACCTTGCTTGGGGCCTCACAGTCAGCACCACGGGCTATGAAGAAACATTGCCCGGCGAGTCATATCCAAGTCACGGCCATGCCGACGGCTATTACTTCAATACTGAAAAAGGCAGAATACTTAACGAATATCAGATGCTTTACACCGCCGACGGCGAGGGCACGTTTCAGTCGGAGCATTGCCCACTTACAGAAGTGCGCACGGGCGACGTGTTCTTTCTGTTTCCCGGCGAGTGGCACTCTTACAAGCCATCTAAACTGACCGGCTGGAAGAGCTATTGGATAGGCTTCAAAGGCAAAAACATAGACCAGCGCGTGAGAGCAAACTTCTTGAGTCCAGAGAAACCTATTTATCACGTGGGCTATTCGTCTGAGATAATACACCTTTATCAGTCGGCGCTAAGCATAGCCGAGCAGGAACCCGCTTTCGCCCAACAAATACTCGCAGGCATCGTTAACCACCTCATTGGCATGGTTTACGCACTTGAGCGCAACATCATACTTAATAAGGACAAGCAACACGTTGATGCCATAAACAAGGCTCGCGAGGCTATCAGAGAAAATCTTGAGAAAAACATAACCATTCAAGACATTGCCGAAAGCCTGGGCATCAGCTACTCTAACTTCCGTAAACTGTTTAAGGAATTCGCAGGAATTTCACCGGCGTTGTATCAACAGGAGTTGCGCCTGCAAAGGGCAAAGGAACTGCTGTCGTCGTCAACCATCAGCATAAAGGAAATAGCCTATCGCCTGCACTTCGAGTCGGCAGACTATTTTTCAACCAAATTCAAAAAGAAAACCGGATTTACCCCAAGCGACTTTAGAGAAACCTTCTCCTAACCCACCTCCACCTCGCATGCCATAGGCGGAATAGCGGTTCGCTAAGCGACTCTGAGGGGTACATGCCCATCATCTTAAAGTCACGTTTCAGTTTTATAAGGTTCTTTATTATCGCACTCTTTTCAGGCTTGCGGTTGCCCTTGGTGTCGTACTGCCCGAAGTTACCACCTTCAAGCATGTCTTTCAGCAACTGTCTGCCGCGCCATTCGTTTGGCTCGCATATCAGCAACTCGTCGCGCAAGTGCAGTTTCTCGCGCAGCAGCCACATCAATGCCCCTGCCGCATCAAACAGTCCGAGGTGGCGCAACAACTTTTCCATTTCCGCAGAACGGTTGCTCTTGCCCGTCTGCAACAGATAGTAATAGTCCACAATCTGCCGCAGGCCTATACCATCTTCCATTATGTGGCGATAGACGTGCGCCAATTGATACACCACGTTAAAGCTCCACGTTGGCACCACTATTTGTTTTTCTTCATCTATCTGCACCCAGTTGTTCATCTGCTCTGGCGCGTTTTTGAAAAAGTATTCCTGCAAGCGCTTGTTGTACTTAAACCTGTGCAGAAACGAAGGGCGATAATGCAGTTCCACAGGCACACCCTTATAATCAGCGTAATCTACATGATAGTAAATAGGCTTGGCGTCGGGCTTATGCCTCTTAGCCATTTCAACTATGCGCCTTATGTCTTCCTCTCGGGCGTCGGTTTGGTCCTTGTCAACCGGCTTGCCAACCACCCATAAGTCTATGTCGCCGGGCGTGCGCTCCATCTTATCGGGATACATAAGTGCATTGCCCTGTCCCTTTAGCAAGCAACACTCAAACCCTTTCTTCCAAAAGAATGATTGCACGGCTACGCAAGCGTCGTTCAACATTTTGTTTCGCTTAGCTATCGTTTGCGCCATTACAAACCATTGCATTATAACGTCAGCGTCAGAGGCATAGTTCTTTGGCAGTCGCTTTATGCCTTCAAACAGCAAACCTACGACCGCCTGCTTCTGTGCCATGCGCAACAGTTCCGCCCAATCGTCCTTTTCTATTTCGTTAGGCACTGGTGCGCTTTCATCAAGCGAATATCTTAACAGTTGAAAGAACTTATCGTTTATGTTTTCCGTGTGCATATATTTTTTTATAAATGCTCAGTTACAGCGTTACGCCGTTTTTGAAGATTGCAATCTCTTGATATTGGTTCTGCTCGTTGCGGGTTTGTTCGCCACTTGCAACGGCGATGACTTTATCGATGAACTGACCGAGAAGGTCGGTCATGGTTGTGCCACGCAGCAGTTCGCCGGCATTGAAGTCTATCCAGTTGGGTTTGCGAGCGAAGAGATCGTTGTTGGTGGAAATCTTCATAGTGGGGACGAACGTGCCGAAAGGCGTGCCGCGACCTGTGGTTAACAGTACAAGCTGACAACCGGCCGACGCTAATGCCGTGGCCGCTACAAGGTCGTTGCCAGGGGCAGACAGCAGATTAAGTCCGTCGGTTTGAAGCATATCGCCATACTCAAGCACGCCACTCACCGGTGCGGCACCACACTTCTGGGTGCAGCCGAGAGCCTTGTCCTCAAGCGTGGAAATGCCACCTGCCTTGTTGCCCGGCGAAGGATTTTCGCCCACAGGTTCGCCGTGCGACAGGAAGTACTCCTTAAACGAGTTTACCATGCTTACGGTCTGGTCGAACAACTGGCGTGTGAGGCAACGGTTCATCAGTATAGTCTCCGCGCCAAACATCTCAGGCACTTCGGTCAGTATGGTTGTGCCGCCACGACTGACAAGCCAATCTGAGAGTTCGCCAACCAATGGATTGGCGGTAATTCCAGAAAATCCGTCAGAGCCGCCACACTTTAGTCCGATGCGCAATCGGCTTACTGGCTGCTCGGTGCGCTTGTCCTGACGACACAGGTCGTACATCTGGCGAAGCAGGCGCATACCTTCCTCCACCTCGTTGCCCTCGACCTGTTGCGAAACCATAAGTTTTATGCGGTCGTGGTCATAGTCGCCAAGCATCTGCATGAACTTGTCGGGCTGATTGTTTTCACAGCCGAGACCAAGCACCAGCACCGCACCAGCGTTAGGGTGAAGCACTATGTCGCGCAGTATCTTACGAGTGTTCTCGTGGTCGCCGCTAAGTTGCGAGCAGCCAAAGTTGTGATGCCACGCATGAACGGCGTCTATGCCTTGAAGTCCCGTTTCTTCGGCGAGTTGACGGGCAAGGCGCTCGGCTATGCCGTTAACGCAGCCCACGGTGGGCACAATCCAAATCTCGTTGCGCACGCCAACCGTTCCGTTCTTACGCAGATAACCCTTGAAGGTGCGGTCAGCGGCGATGGTCTGCCACGAAGAGATAGCCTCAACGGGCGTGTACTCGTATGCGAGCGTACCCTTCAGGTTGGTCTTCAGGTTGTTTTCGTTAACCCATGTGCCAGCCTTCAGGACCTCGGCGGCGTGACCTATAGGATAGCCATACTTTATTACGTCATCGCCGGCAGCGATGTCTTTAAGCAGCAACTTGTGTCCGGCTGGCGTGTCTTGCAGCGCCACTACCCTATTGTCATCAACAACAATCTCGGTGCCTTGCTTCACGTCGGCAAGACACACTACCACGTTGTCCTTCTTGTTAATTCTGATGTATTGCATTACTCAGCTAATAGTGCCATGAATTTCTTTCCCAACTCGTCGGCTTTCGCCATAGTGTCAGCCTCGCTGTAGATGCGAATGATTGGCTCGGTGTTGCTCTTACGCATGTGTACCCAGCTGTCGGCAAAGTCAATCTTAACACCGTCGATGTCGGTAATCTTTTCACCTGCATACATCTGCTTCACCTTATTTAATATAGCGTCGATATCGGTGTCGGGGGTCAGGTCAACGCGATTCTTGGCGATGTAATAGTCGGGGAACGTTTTGCGCAGTTCTGACACACGGCAGCCCTTCTGTGCCAATGAGGTCAGGAACAGGGCTATGCCTACCAATGCGTCACGGCCGTAGTGGCTCTCTGGGTAAATAACACCGCCATTGCCCTCGCCGCCAATAACGGCGTTGACATCTTTCATCTTTGTGGTTACGTTAACCTCGCCAACGGCAGCGGCAGAGTATGCGCCACCATGCTTTTCGGTTACGTCGCGCAGGGCACGTGTAGAGCTGAGGTTTGAAACGGTGTTGCCAGGAGTGTGAGAAAGCACATAGTCGGCAACGCTGACAAGGGTGTATTCCTCACCAAACATTTCGCCCGTTTCGCTGATAAACGCCAAGCGGTCAACGTCAGGGTCAACAACGACACCAAGGTCGTAGCCACCCTTAGCTATCTCACCCATGATGCCGGTAAGATTCTTTGCCAATGGCTCCGGGTTGTGAGCGAAGTCGCCGTTTGGCGTGCCGTTAAGTATGGTGTATTCAACGCCGAGCTGTTTCAGCAGTTTAGGCAAGATGATGCCACCGACAGAGTTGATTGAATCGACGCACACCTTGAAGCCAGCCTTGCGAATGGCGTCAACGTCAACGAGTTTTAGGTTGAGCACCGACTGAATGTGAACATCGTCCATGGTGTCGTCCTCAGTATATTTTCCCAGTGAATCAACATCGGCGTATGCGAAGTCTTCGCTCTCAGCGATGCTCAGCACCTGCTCGCCATCGGCCTTAGTAAGGAACTCGCCCTCGTTGTTCAGCAACTTCAAGGCGTTCCACTGACGTGGGTTGTGGCTTGCGGTAATGATGATGCCGCCGTCAGCCTTATGGTGAGTTACGGCTATCTCGGTAGTAGGAGTCGTGGCAAGACCAATGTTTACCACGTCGTAGCCCATGCCCATGAGGGTTCCGCACACAACGTTCTTCACCATCTCGCCAGAGATGCGGGCGTCACGGCCAACCACAATGCGCTTTGTGCCGTTAGGCATTGAGCGACCAATAAACGTGGCGTAAGCCGATGTGAATTTCACTATGTCAAGTGGGTTAAGCGTATCACCAGTGTGGCCTCCGATGGTGCCACGAATGCCTGATATTGATTTAATAAGTGTCATATATTTATTTTTTAGTTGTTCTGAAATAAAATGGGGAGATTTATTAACGGGTAGCCGGATAAACGGCTACGGCTTAATAGCCCCTTTCAAATGTCAATTCGTAATAGCAAGGATAAACGTTTGCTACGGCATTGCTCTGTCCCTGGCTGTAAGGAACTATCAGGCGCACCTTAGCGATCTCGTCGTTGGCTGACTGTGGACGCCCCACGTTGATATAGGCGAACGGAATGAGCCAACCGCCCGGCACTGACGCTGACTTATAGATATTGCCCATAACGCTATAGCCAGAGATGAACGAGCCGGTGTATGTACCCGACGAACGGTGAACGGTCATCTTGTCAACAATGGTAGAATAATAAAGCACATTGTTTGATAGTTGCATAGTATCGTTCATGATGTTATACTCATCAAAGCGGCATAACACCGTAACCGTTTCTTTGTTTTTGATTGGTTCGCCACAGCCTTTGCGAACTATCTGCATATAAACGCCCGACGAGTTGAACAACACAAACTCGTTTTTGGAAACGTCGGTCGTGGAGTCCTTTAAGAACTCAGCCTCTGATATTACTTTAATATTATGGTCAGCGATGTACTGGTTAATAGCCGCACGCTCTTTGTCGCGCTTCTCAGCATAGGTTTCAGTGTCGTCGCACGAAGCGAAAGTGATGACAGCCGCAAACATGACGGCGAGATATTTAATAGTCTTATTCATTATTGTATTTTGATAATATGCGGCAAAGGTAGTAAAAACCAAGATGATAAGACATTACGAAAGGCATAATTTTTCCTTTTTTGAGGTTTTCTTATAAATTTGATTAAATAGACTTTAACATATTCGCTTTTCTAAGGCTTTATTTTTACCTTTGCACCTTAATTATAAAGAAACGATTTACAAGATATGTTTGAAAAGCTCAGTGACCGCCTTGAACGCTCGTTCAAAATACTGAAAGGCGAAGGCAAAATAACAGAGATAAACATCGCGGAAACCCTTAAAGACGTACGTCGCGCACTGCTTGACGCCGACGTAAACTATAAGGTGGCGAAATCATTTACCGATACCGTTAAGCAGAAAGCACTTGGACAGAATGTGCTCACCGCCATTAAGCCAGGCCAGTTGATGGTGAAGATTGTTCACGATGAACTTGCCAAACTTATGGGTGGGGAGGAAACTCCATTGCGTCTGAATGGCCACCCAGCCATCATACTTATGAGCGGTTTGCAGGGTTCTGGTAAGACCACTTTCTCTGGCAAGCTGGCGAATATGCTGAAGAACAAGCAGCACAAGAACCCTCTGTTGGTAGCGTGCGACGTTTACCGTCCCGCCGCAATAGACCAGTTGAAGGTTGTGGCTGAGCAAGTGGGCGTGCCGGTTTACACTGAGGAAGGCAACAAAAACGTCGTGGAGATAGCCAACCACGCTATTCAGCAAGCCAAGGCAAAGAGCAACGACGTGGTAATCATTGATACCGCAGGCCGATTGGCGGTTGACGAGGAAATGATGACCGAGATTTACAACCTGAAGCAGGCTGTAAACCCAGACGAAACGCTGTTTGTGGTTGACTCGATGACCGGTCAGGACGCCGTGAACACAGCAAAAGAGTTTAACGACCGACTTGACTTTGACGGCGTGATACTGACCAAGCTCGACGGCGACACCCGTGGCGGTGCGGCGCTGTCTATCAGAACGGTTGTTGACAAGCCAATTAAGTTTATCGGCACGGGCGAAAAGATGGAAGCGCTCGACGTGTTCCACCCTTCACGCATGGCAGACCGTATTCTCGGCATGGGCGATGTAGTGTCACTCGTAGAGCGAGCACAGGAGCAGTTTGACGAGGAGGAAGCTCGCCGCCTTGAGCGCAAGATAAAGAAAAACAAGTTCGACTTTGACGACTTCTTAAAGCAAATAGAGCAAATAAAGAAGATGGGCGACATTAAGGACTTGGCGTCAATGATTCCAGGCGTTGGCAAAGCAATAAAAGACGTTGACATTGACAACAACGCCTTCAAGGGCATTGAGGCTATAATACACTCGATGACTCCTAAAGAGCGCGCCAACCCAGACATAATAAACACTTCGCGTCGCCGTCGCATAGCTGCCGGTTCAGGCACAAAGATTGAAGACGTAAACAAACTGATGAAACAGTTTGAGCAGATGCGCAAGATGATGAAGCTCGTTTCGGGCGGAGGCATGAAAGGCATGATGAGCCGTATGGCTGGCATGGGCATGCCAAGAATGTAAAACAAAAGATTAGCCGGTTAGCCAACTGTTTGGTTAACCGGCTAAATCGTTAAACAGACAATTAACTATTCAAAAACTCTATATATGCAACTGATTGACGGAAAGGCAACGGCAACTGCCATAAAGGCGCAGATTGCCGAGGAAGTAAAAGACATCGTAGCCAAAGGAGGCAAGCAGCCCCACTTGGCGGCAGTATTGGTAGGACACGACGGCGGCAGCGAAACCTATGTCAAAAACAAGGTCATCGCCTGCGAGCAGTGCGGATTCAAATCAACGCTTATCAGATACGAGGAAAACGTAACGCAAGAGGAACTACTCAGATGTGTTGACCAACTGAACAACGACGACGATGTTGACGGATTCATCGTTCAGTTGCCATTGCCAAAACACATAGACGAGCAAAGCATCATTGAAGCGATAGATTACAAGAAAGACGTTGACGGCTTTCACCCCATCAACGTCGGGCGCATGGCTATCGGATTGCCTTGCTTCATCTCAGCCACACCGCTCGGAATACTCACCCTGCTGCGCCACTACGACATCGAAACCTCTGGCAAGAAGTGCGTAGTACTGGGCAGAAGCAACATCGTGGGCAAGCCAATGGCTCAGCTGATGATGCAAAAGCAATATGGCGACTGCACCGTCACGGTTTGCCACTCTCACACGCCAAACATTAAGGAAGAGTGCCTTACAGCCGACATAATCATCGCCGCCATAGGCAAGCCTAACTTCGTTACCGCCGATATGGTTAAGCCGGGGGCGGTAATAATCGACGTGGGCACCACTCGCGTGCCAGACGCTACCCGCAAAAGCGGTTTCCGCCTGAACGGCGACGTAAAGTTTGACGAGGTCGCTGAGAAATGCTCTTTCATAACTCCCGTTCCGGGCGGAGTAGGTCCAATGACCATCTGCTCACTTATGAAGAACACCCTCGCGGCAGGAAAGAAAGAGTACTACAAATGACGCGCAATTCATAATGCGCAATTGATAAATCGTATTAGGTAATACGGCAAATCGTATCAGGTGATCTGACAAATCGTATTACCTAATCTGATAAATCGTATTAGGTAATCTGACAAACCGGTTCAGGTAATCTGATTGAGAGTATCAGATTACCTGTTTTCACAATTACGTCAATCGCGAACCGTTTACTTCATTCCCTCACTGAACTTTAGGAGGGTGCCGGTGGGACAAACGAAGCGACAGTATGGGCGAGTGACGAATGCCGAAAGAATGATAAAGGCGACGGCGATGGCGATGACTACCCACGAGGCACTTTCAAAGATGAAGGCTGAGAAGGGTTCATAGTCCATCCACTCAAACAATACGCCGCAAATCATCAGGAACATCAGCACTGCCCACAGCGAGCGACGGAACACTGACAGAGCTTTTACCACTCTGGGTGAAAGTTTTCGTTTGTGAGCCTCATTGACCTTACCCACAAGCTGTTGCAGTGAGCCGTAAGGACAAACATGGGTGCAATAATACTGGCGCTTGCCAAACAGGGGATAAACGAAAGCCGTGACGGCGAGCACCACCAGCGCCAACGATGACATAAGGTTTACACCATTAGACAGCCAGCCCACCAGCAATGAGTAAGAAATAAAAGTGCCACCCCATAAGCCGAGCACCAATACGTTGTAAATGAGTTGTAGGTTGTGGTAAGTTTTGTTGCGAACGAACAGGGGCAAAATGGCTGCGATAAGCGCAAAAAGAAGTACGCCAACGTTTTTGACCGACCAGTCAAACGAGGGAGCGGCGCTCACGGGATTGTTCATGGCGTATTGCGCACCCAAGCGCACATTATTTATAATAGCGCGCGAGGAGAAGGTCGCACCCGAAACGGCATCTACTTGCATCTCTGACGCCTCCTGAAGCGTCTTGCCATTCCACTTGCCGAGCAGAGCTGAAGCCTGAGCGAAGAAGTCGGGCGTTTCGTTATTCTTCAGCGCCTTAACCGACACAATCTTGCCGTCCTTAACGCTCACTTCAAGAGGCACGTTGCCGGCATAGCCTTGCACGTCCTTGCCAATCTGCGTGGTGTTAATCACTATCGTGCCATCATCAAGAATGGTTTGCGTGGCGACGGTGTCGGCTTTAACCTCTTGCTGAGTCTTGCCAGAAAGGTCAATGCCCCAAAGTTTGTTATCTCTCCTTATGGCAACGGCGACAATCACCATCAGACACGCCATAAGGCATATTATTTGCTTTAGTTTCTTCATGTTTCGCTAACATTTCTGTTTGTTTCGGCAAAGATAGCCATTTTTTCGCGTTATGTTCTTGCGCATTAAGATTTTATTTATAATTTTGCACACGCTAAATAGAAATTTTCAAAAGAATTATGGACGATTATCACGCGGCAAACTACAAACAGTAAGGCCGGAGAACAGCATCAAGGCTTCCCTATATATAAATAAGGTGGCGTTTCTCCGACCAAGTGAACTCTTTTTTCAAACACTAAATTGGAGAAAAGCTAATGAGAACCTTCTGGAACACTCAAGAGAAGCTCAGGGCTATTGACGAATGGCAGCCCGGATGCTGGACACAAGTGACATGTCCAACTGACGAAGACGTCAACTACCTACAGGACGAATTTAAGATTCCTGACTATTTCCTATCAGACATCAGCGATACCGACGAGCGTGCCCGCTACGAGTACGACGACGGTTGGATGCTTATAATTCTGCGTATTCCCTATGTTAAGGAAGTGCGCTCACGTACCCCCTACACCACCGTGCCACTTGGCATTATTCACAAAAAGGACGTTACGATAACCGTTTGCTATCACGAAACGAACATGATGATTGACTTCGTGAGCTATCAGCAGAAACGGTCGTCGGGCTTTACCGATTATGTGGATATGATTTTCAGGCTATTCCTGTCGTCGGCAGTATGGTACTTGAAGCGACTGAAGCAGATAAACAGCCTTATTGAAACGGCAAAGCACAATCTTGACAACGGCGTGAACAACGAGAGCCTTATAGGACTAAGCCGTCTGCAAGACTCACTGACATATTTCATTACCTCAATCAGAGGCAACGAAAACCTGCTTGCCAAACTGAAGTTCAAGCTACAGGTCGATGAACTTGACGCCGACCTGATTGAGGACGTTAACATTGAGATGACCCAGGCCCGCGAGACCGCCAGCATTTATTCAAACATTCTTGAGTCAACAATGTCAACCTACTCTTCGATAATCAACAACAACATGAACACCGTAATGCGTACCCTCACTTCGGTCAGCATTATAATGATGTTCCCCACGCTGATAGCCTCGCTCTTTGGCATGAACTTGATAAACGGCATGGAGAATGACGCATGGGGATTTCCCATAGCGCTGATGATTTCAATACTCGTTTCGGGCGCTTCATGGTGGCTATTAAGGCACAAGAGACTGGTATAATGGCACCGCAACAGGCGATTTTTCTCAAAAAGATTAGGCTCTTTCAGTTTTTTTACCTAAGTTTGCGCCATTATAACATATTTTGACAAGAACAAAACTCATTTATTACAATGATGGACTCTCAAGAAGAAAAGGTGGCTCAGAACACTGAGCTTGAAGCTACACAAAACAGTACGACAGAAGTAGAAAACAAGGTTGAGGAAGATGTGGCAACCGAGAACGGCGATGCCGCAAAGGAAGACTTCACCCAGAAAATCTACGAAAACAAAGCCGAGGTAATAGCTCGTTTGAAAGAGATCGCAAGCTCTGACGAACTATCAGATCGCGCTGAGTTAGACCACCTTAAAGCAGCATTCTACAAACTTCACCTCGCTGACAACGAGGCAAAAGAAAAGCAATATCTCGCTGACGGAGGCGACCCAGAGGCTTATCGCCCTGAGCCTGACGAAGACGAGGTGGTGTTTAAGGCAGAGATTAGCCTTATAAAAGAAAAGCGCGCCAAGTATTTTGAGCAGCAGAAGGCTGAGAAAGAAGAAAACCTGAAGCGCAAAGAGGAAATCATTGAAAAGATTAAGAATATGGCAACCTCGCCCGACGAGGCTAACAAGTCGTATAAGGACTTCAAGGCTTTGCAGGACGAGTGGAAGCAGATAGGCGCAGTGCCACCAGAGAAGGCTAATGAACTGTGGCGCAACTATCACCTTTACACCGAACAGTTTTACGACTTGCTGAACCTCAACCGTGAGGCTCGCGAATATGACTTCAAGAAAAATCTTGAGGCAAAGACCAAACTCTGCGAGGCAGCCGAGAAGTTGGGCGAAAGCGAAGACACCGTCAGCGCCTTCCATCAGTTGCAGGAACTGCATCAGCAATATCGTGAGATAGGTCCCGTTGAGAAAGAGCTGAGAGAAAAGATTTGGGCTCGCTTCAAGGCAGCCTCAACCATCGTGAACAAGCGTCACCAAGAGCACTTCGACAACTTGCGAGCTAAGGAAGAGGAAAACCTGAAGCTGAAGACCGACCTCTGCGAAAAGGCGGAAGCAATTAGCAAGGAAGAAAACGCCAGCGCCAGAGACTGGGACAGACACACTAACCAGATGCTTGACCTACAGGCAGAGTGGAAGAAGATTGGCTTCGCTCCCCAGAAGTTCAACACCATGATATTCGAGCGATTCCGTGCAGCCTGCGACGTATTCTTCAAGGGTAAGGCAGAATTTTTCAAAGACATAAAAGAGCAATTCGCCGAGAACGTTGAGAAAAAGAAAGCGCTTATAGCCAAGGCTAACGAAATGAAGGACGAAACCGACTGGAAGCAGTTTGTGCCAAAGATGACCGAACTGCAAAAGCAATGGAAGACCATAGGCGCAACCCCTCACAAGATAGGCGACCAGCTGTGGAAAGAGTTTAACGAGGCTTGCAACAAGTTCTTTGAGGCTCGCAACGCTGCCAACGCCGGTGCTCGCGACATAGAAAAGCAAAATCTGCAACAAAAGCGCGACGTTATTGAAGAACTGCAGAAGTTGCTCGAAGAAAAGACCGACGACGTTAAGCAAAAGGTGCAGGAACTTATCGAGAAATACAACCAAATAGGCCATGTGCCTTTCCGCGACAAAGACAAGTTGTATAAGGAGTATCACGATTTGCTCGACAAGATTTACAACGAACTGCACGTAAGCATCGCCAACAAGAAGCTCGACAACTTCCGCAACACAATAAAGAACGTTGCGAAGAAGGGTGAGGACGCTCTTGACAACGAGCGCGCCCGACTGATGCGCC
>CAZPNJ010000027.1:7871-14003 GCA_964587765.1 uncultured Prevotella sp. | reverse complement strand
GGTCGGCCTGAAGGGGCATACCGTTGGGGTATTCCGCCGTGCGCAGCATCAGTCGGTTGTAGTACATGCCGGCTATCATTGGCTTTTCGCCGTCGTTGGCGGTTTCCTCGTCAACGATGCTTGCCAGCGTAGCCACCTCTGCGGGCGTCAGCTTCATCTGCTCCGCCTTCTGTGTGCGCTCCATGTTCCAGAAAGTCTTGTACTCTTTCTGCATCTTATCAAGGAACTTGTCCATGGTTATGTTCCAATACACGTCGTAAGTGTTTGGCACGAACATGCAGGCTATAGTAGCCGTGTCGAAACCATAGCGCTGGCACACTTCCTCGTCGGTCAGGGCGCTCAGCAGCTCGGTGCTGTCTATCATCGTCTTCTTGGCGATGGCGCTGGCGAGTTTATCCAGTGTCCTGACTGACGGTATAACAAGGTGGACGGGAGCCTGCATGCCGTTCTTCATGTGGCGAAACAGTTTCAGCGTGCTCAGGTCGGGGCTTATGGCGTAGCGCCCCGTCTTAATGTTTTCGGCATATTTGCTGTGGCGGCTCAATGTCTTGAAGGCGCACATGCTATGCGTGCCGCCGAGCGGTTCAAGTTTAGCGTAAACGGAGTCTATATTGTCGTCCTCGTCAATATAAACATACTTGGTGTCGTCGCTGTTAGAAAAGTCGGTCAAAAAATAGAAGCCCATCAAGCCGAATATCACCAAAAGGCAGCAAGCTGCTGGTATTAGGTACTTCTTTTTCTGTTCTTTATTCATTTTTGTTTGATTTGTATCTTAAAAACTTTGCAAAAGTACGAAGAAAACGGATATTTACCTTATCTTTGCGCAAAAATATGAGTTTAGACGTTATGAAACATATAAATTACGACACTTACATATTTGACCTTGACGGCACGCTCTTATACACGCTTGACGACCTGCGTGCCAGTTGTAACTACGCTCTGCGCAAGAACAATATGCCCGAACGCACGCTCGAAGAGGTGCGACAGTTTGTGGGCAATGGCGTAAAGAAACTAATGGAACGTGCCACGCCCGATGGCTTGGACAACCCACAGTTTGAGCAGGTTTTCGCCGACTTCCGTGAGCATTACCTTGAACATAGTCTCGACACCACGCGCCCATACGACGGCATAATTGAAACGCTGGCGCAGCTTAAGGCTCGTGGCAAGCGCATGGCTGTGGTTAGCAACAAGTTCTACGACGCTACTCGTGAACTGGTTCACCACTTCTTCGGCGATTACATTGAGGTGGCGATAGGCGAGAAGGAGGGTATTCGCCGCAAGCCCGCTCCCGACACGGTCATCGAGGCACTGCGTCAACTGGGCGTTGGTAAAGAGGGTGCTGTATATGTCGGCGACAGCGACGTTGACTTCAACACCGCTCGCAACAGCGGACTGCCTTGCATCTCAGTCCTTTGGGGCTTCCGCACAAAGGAATATCTCCAGTCTATCGGTGCCACCACATTCGCTACTCGCCCACAGGAACTGCTGGGAGAGTAACAATTCATAATTCATAATGCGTAATGCATAATTGTACTTTAACTTGAAGTATGTCGTACTTTAACTTGAAGTATGTTGTACTTTAACTTGAAGTATGTTGTACTTTAACTTGAAGTATAACACCGTTCTTATAAAGAAAGATATTGCGATACGCTATAAAAGGTTGAAGGGTAACAGGTTAAATGATGTTGCCGTACAGCCCGAATTTCTTTAGTTCTTCGTAAATGCGCTGTACGGGTAGCCCCATAACATTGAAGTAGCTACCATGAATAGATGTTACGCCTATGTAGCCTATCCACTCTTGTATGCCATAAGCGCCAGCCTTGTCAAAGGGTTTGTAGGTGGTTATGTAGTGACTGATTTCGCCATCGGCAAGCTGTTTGAATGTGACGTCGGTGGTGACGGAAAAAGAATGTTCCTTTTGGTTAGTGCGAATACACACGCCCGTAACCACTTGGTGGGTTCTGCCGGAAATCTCTTGCAGCATCAGTCGTGCCTCAGCCTCGTTGTGTGGCTTGCCGAGTGCCTTGTTGTCAACGATAACCATAGTGTCGGCGGTGATAAGTAGCTCGTCGTCGGCAATCTGATATGCCGATGCCTTTTGCCTTGCCAGATATTGTGGTATGTCGTGGGTGGGGTAGTCGGTGGGGAAAGACTCCTTAATGTCTTTCTTCACTCTTACCTCAAAGTCTATGCCGAGCCCCGACAGCAGTTCTTTTCTGCGTGGGGAGTTGCTTGCTAAAATTATTCTCATAATAAAATGATACCTTTACCACCCAAACGCTTTTGCGCTGCTAAGCCAATTGTCTTGAGCGCGCAGCACCTGCTCAATGATGTCGCGCCCGCAGCCGCAGCCACCCTCTTTGTTGCTGATGTAGGTGCTTGCCTGCTTTACTTCGGGACAAGCGTCTTTAGGACAGCAAGGGCAACCCACACGGCGCATGATCTCAAGGTCGGGAATGTCGTCGCCTACGTAAATAATCTCTTCATCGGTGAGCGAGTATTTTGCAAGGAACTCGTCGTAGGTCTTAACCTTAACGGCGCACCCCATGTAAATATCCTCTACGCCAAGATTCTCGTAGCGCACACGAATGGCTTGGGTGTTGCCACCAGTGAGTATTACTATGCGCAGCCCCATCTTCTGAGCCAACTGAATGGCATAGCCGTCTTTAATGTTAGCCGTGCGCAAAGGCTCACCGTTGGGAGCAAGGGTGATGGTCTCTTTTGAGAGTACGCCATCAACGTCAAAAATGATAGCCTTAACTTTGTTTAATTCGTAGTTTATCATATAGCGTTATTGTTGTGTGGTGTGAATACTATTGGTCATTAACTCGTAAATATCCTTTGCCATAGGCATGTCGCTGAGCAGTGCAAGCTGTTTGTCGATTACGTTTTTGTCGTAACGTACGGCAGGCCCTGTTTGTGCGTCGTTGGGCGACAGGACGTGTAGCTTGCGGGTGGTCTCTTCTATCAGTGGCAGCATAGCGGTAAAGGGTACATCGCATTTGCTTAATATCTCGCTGGCGATGGTGTAGCAGTGGTTACTGAAGTTGCAGGCGAAGACTGCCGCAAGGTGAAGGTAGCGACGGTCGGCTGTTGACAACTCGTAAACGCTTTGGCTGATGCTCTGGGCAAGAGTCTTTACCGCTTTCAGCGCATCATGGCAGTTGGCTTCTATGAAACAGGGTATAGTGGTGAAGTCAACTTCTTTTTGTTTTGAGAAAGTCTGCATAGGGTAGAACACCCCGTACTGACTGAACTTGTCTTTGAAAACGTCTAAAGGCATACTGCCGGCGGTGTGAATGACAATGCCGGCGTGTATTACGTCAGCTGCCTTGCGCACCACTTCTTCAAGCACCTTGTCTTTTACGGAGAAGATGTAAACGTCGGCATCAGTAAGGGTGGTTATATCGTTTATTGGTTGGGCGTTAAGGGTTGACGCCAATGCCTTAGCGTGTAACAATGTGGGCGAATAAACCTGCACTATGTCATAGCCAGCTTTTTTAAGTGCTTTGCCTAAGTTTGTGGCGAGATTGCCGGAACCAATAAATGATATTCTCATAGAGTTGTTTAACGTATCAGGATTTGTTGCTTAAAGTACTCTGACGTTCTCCCATTTCAGTTTGTCTTCGTTTTGTGGCTTACGCTCGTCAGCCTTGTGCCCGAAAGCTATCACGCACAACGTTTGAAGATTTTCAGGTGTGCCGAGAATGCCACGAATGATGTCGTCAGCTGAAGTGCCGTCAGACAGTCCGCGCCCCTTCATGTGTACCCAGCAAGAGCCCAGTCCGAGGTCTTCTGCCTGAAGTTGCATACTGAAAGCTGCGATAGAGCCGTCTTCAACCCAGCAATCGTTTTGCGAAGGGTCGCCCATGACTACTATGGCAAGTGGCGCGCCAGCCATAAACTGCGAACCGTTTTCCTTGGCATCGGCAAGCTTCTCAATCGTTGGCTTGTCGTCAACGACGACGAATTGCCATGAGCGCATACATTTGGCTGTGGGCGACATCAGTGCTGCCCGAAGTATCAGTTTCACGTCGTCGGCAGATATCTCTTCGTCAGTGAAACGGCGATGAGAGCGGCGCTGTTGTACTAAATCTTTGTAATTCATAGAGAAAAAAGTGGGGGAACATCATACGTCAAAATGTCCCCCCGTTGAGATTTAAGTTATGTGTTATTCTTCAGGTTTCATGTTGGTGTAAACGTTCTGAACGTCGTCATCGTCTTCGAGCAAGTCAACCATTTTGTTAATTGACTCACGCTCCTCGGCGGTAACTTCTTTCAAATCGTTAGGAATGCGAGTGAACTCAGCACCAGTAACCTCAAAGCCCTGCTCCTCAAGATACTTCTGTATTTCGCTGAAACTCTTTGGGTCACCGTAGATAGTGATTTCGCCCTCTTCCTCGTCTTCATCAAACTCGTCGTCAACTCCATAGTCGATGAGTTCAAGAATAAGGTCGTCCATGCTGAGGTCGTCTTTCTTCTTGAATGTAAACACGCAGTTGTGGTCGAACAGGAATGAAAGAGAACCCATAGTGCCGAGGTTACCATTGAATTTGTTGAAGATGGCTCTAACGTTAGCTACTGTACGGGTAGTATTGTCTGTTGCGGCATCTACGAATACAGCTACTCCGTGAGGTCCATATCCTTCGTATGTTACTTCTTTGAAGTCGCGTTGGTCTTTACCCATAGCGTTCTTGATAGCGCGCTTTACGTTGTCAAGAGGCATGTTCTCACGCTTTGCGTTCTGCATGATAGCGCGCAAGTGTGGGTTGTTTTCTGGGTCAGGGCCACCAGCCTTCACGGCGATGGTTATCTGTTTGCCAATCTTTGTAAATGTACGGGCCATGTGACCCCATCTCTTAAGCTTTGTAGCTTTACGATATTCAAATGCTCTTCCCATTGGAATTTATTTAATTAAATGTTTTGTTTATTCTTTATCTGTAGCCCCTCACTTTTACACCTTATTATATATAGGGCGGTGAGTTTATCTGAGAGATGCGTTAAGTTTGGTGCAGAGGTTGGTTTGCAACTTCTTCATTATAGCATCAATCTGATTGTCGGTAAGGGTCTTTTGCTCGTCTTGAAGAATGAAGTTCACTGCGTAGCTCTTCTTGCCCTCTGGCAGATTCTTGCCTTCGTAAACGTCGAATAGCTCAACGCTGCGTAGAAGTTTCTTTTCAGTCTGACGGGCTATCTGTTCTATCTCGCTGAACTTGACGCTCTTGTCAAGCAGCAGTGCGAGGTCGCGACTTACAGCAGGATATTTGCTTATCTCTTTGTATTCAACCTTGTTCTTCTCAATAGCTTTGTTGACTGCTGTCCAGTTGATGTCGGCATAGTAAACAGGCTGACTTATAGAGAACGCTTTAAGCTGTTCTTTGGCAACAATGCCATAGCGACAGAATACCTTGCCGCCACGATTCTTCAATTCAACGCCATCGCTGAAGATGTTGTCTGTTGTTTTTTCGCTTACCAACATTCCCATAGGGAAGCCAAGACGCTTGAAGATGTTAGTGACGTAAGCTTTTAGCTCGTAAACGGTAGCCTTCTCATCAGCATGAGCCCATGAGCCTTCAACACGTTTTCCTGTGAGCCACAATGCCATGTGCTCCTCTTCGGTGTAAGCCTTCATTGGATTCTCGGCATCTTTCTTCTCTGGTGAGTAGTGATAGCAGTTGCCAAACTCAAAGAACTTCAGGTTGGCAGCCTTGCGGTTAACGTTACGAACAATACTCTCCATACCACCAAAGAAAAGAGTCTGGCGCATTACGCCAAGGTCTTGACTGAGTGGGTTCATTACATGAACGGTGGTCTCGTCAGTGTAAGCTGAAAGTCCGTTGTAGTAAGCAGTCTTAGAAAGAGAGTTGTTAAGTATCTCGTTAAAACCGCAACCTACGAGTTGCTCAGAAACGAGGTTTTGCAGATGATTCTTTCTGTCACAATCGTTTTGAACAGTCAAACAACTGTTCAGCTCAGAAGGGATCTCTACATTATTATAACCATATATGCGAAGAATGTCTTCAACTACATCGCAGGCACGCTTAACGTCAACACGATAACCAGGAACGGTCAGTTCAAGTTTGTCTTCTGTTTCACTGTCAATCTTTATCTCAAGTGAGGTAAGAATGTTCT
>CAZPNJ010000027.1:0-7861 GCA_964587765.1 uncultured Prevotella sp. | reverse complement strand
GTTTCTTTGCCAATCTGCTTACCGATAAGTTTGTCGCAGTAAGCATATTCAAGCGTAACCTTTGCCTCTTGCATTGGCTCTGGATAAACATCCTTGATTTCCATTGAAACCTTTCCGCCTGCCAACTCCTTGCAGAGCATTGCTGCCTGCTTGATGGCGTAAACCTGAAGGTTTGGGTCGATGCCACGCTCAAAGCGATAACTTGCGTCGGTACTGAGTTGATGACGTCGTGCGCTCTTACGAATCCAAGTCGGGTGGAAGTAAGCACTCTCAAGTACAACGTTGCGAGTGGTTTCGTAAGTGCCGGAGCCTTTGCCACCAAAGATGCCAGCAATACACATTGGCTCTTCAGCGTTACAGATACTCAGGTCGTGCTCGCCGAGGGTATGCTCTTCGCCATCAAGAGTGACGAATTTTGTGCCTTCTGGCTGAGTGCGAACGATTATCTTATGACCTTTCACCATGTCTGCGTCAAAACAGTGCATAGGCTGGCCGTAAGCCATCATTATGTAGTTGGTAATGTCGACGATGTTGTTGATAGGACGAAGACCGATGACACGTAATTTGTTTTGCAGCCATTCAGGGCTTTCCTTAACCTCGCAATCGGTTATGCTAAGGCAAACGTATCTGCGGCAGGCTTCAGTATTTTCTATCTCTACATCAATAGGCAGGTCGTTGTTGTCAACCTTAAAGCCATCACATGAAGGACGGTGAAGACTTGTTTCATAGCCATTCTGTTTTAGCCAAGCGTATAAATCGCGAGCTACACCGTAATGGCTAAGGCCATCGGCACGGTTGGCTGTGATGTCAATCTCGATTACCCAGTCGCTTTCAAGGTGATAGTATTCTGCGGCGGGCTGACCAATCTTAGCGTCTTCAGGCAAAACGATAATGCCGTCATGGCTTGTGCCAACACCAATCTCGTCTTCGGCACAAATCATACCGTAAGAGTCAACTCCACGCAGACGACTTTTCTTAATCTTAAACTCCTTGTCGCCATCGTAGAGTGTGCAACCAAGGTCTGCAACGATTACTTTCTGACCTGCGGCAACATTTGGCGCTCCGCAAACAATCTGCTGTGGTTCGCCTTTGCCAAGGTCAACTGTTGTGATGTGTAGGTGGTCAGAGTCAGGGTGAGCCTCACAAGTGAGAACTTTTCCTACGTATAGTCCCTGAAGACCACCTTTGATAGTTTGTACTTCTGTCAGTGCGTCAACTTCAAGACCGGTTCATGTGAGTGCGTCAGCCACTTGCTGAGGCGTAAGGTCGAAGTCAACGTATTCTTTAAGCCATTTATATGATACGTTCATCTTATTCTTGTTTCTCTATTTCTTTTAGTCAAGATTAAGGCTCTTCTTGATAGCGCTTATCTTTTCGTTAGCCTTCTTAACCAGTGCCTCGTATTGTGAAGCACTTGTCATGTTGTCTTTAACTTCAAGGTAGAACTTAATCTTTGGCTCTGTGCCAGAAGGACGTACGCTAACCTTTGTGCCGTCAGTGCAGAACCACTGCAAAACATTGCTTGTGTCTGGCATCTGCATCTTTGTGATGTTGCCATTAGCGTCGGTCATCTCCAACTTCTGGAAGTCTTTCCAAATGCAAACCTCAGAACCGCCAAGTTCCTTTGGAGGATTGTTGCGGAAGTTCTCCATCATCTGGCGAATTTCATCAGCACCGCTCTTGCCAGGACGTACTACGTTGATGGTGAACTCGTGAGAGAAACCATACTCCATGTAGATATCCATAAGCAAATCGTAGAGAGTTTTACCTTGGTCTTTTGCATAAGCGCAAATCTCTGCCAATAGTGACATTGCAGAAACTGCATCTTTGTCACGAACAAAGTCCTGTGCCAAGAAACCGTAGCTTTCCTCGCCACCGCCAATATATTGCTTCTGTCCTTCTGATTCACGGATTTCGCGTGCTATCCACTTAAAGCCGGTATAGCAGTCGCGCATCTCAATGTTATTCTTGTCGGCAATCTTCTTAATAACTTCAGTTGTTACGATAGTCTTAACAATGAAGTCAGAATCTTTAAGTTTGCCAGTGTTCTTGCGGTTTGTTATAATATAATAAAGGAATAACATGCAAGTTTGGTTACCATTGATAAGAACCCACTCGCCCTTATCATTCTTGCAAGCCATACCTACACGGTCTACGTCAGGGTCTGATGCCATTACGATGTCTGCGTCAATTGCCTTTGCGTCACGAATAGCTAATGTCAGAGCCTCGCCATTTTCTGGGTTTGGACTAACAACGGTTGGGAAGTCGCCGCTCTTAACCATCTGCTCCTTTACGCAATGTACGTTTTCAAAGCCCCAGAATTTCAGAGAGCGTGGTATCATCATCATACCAGTACCGTGTAGAGGAGTGTAAACACTCTTGAGGTCTTTCTGACGCTTGATAACCTCTGGGTCAATGCTCAAAGTCTTTATCTGCTCAAGATAAACCTTGTCAATATCTTCTCCGATGGTCTCGATAAGCTGCTTGTTGCCGTTGAATTTTACGTCTTCAATTTTAACCTTTGCAACTTCATCAATGATGCCTTTGTCGTGTGGTGCCAATACCTGTGCGCCATCTTCCCAGTATGCTTTGTATCCGTTATATTCCTTTGGGTTGTGGCTGGCTGTGATGTTTACACCTGCCTGGCAACCAAGATGACGGATTGCGAATGAACACTCAGGTGTTGGACGCATATCGTCAAAGAGGTAAACCTTTATGTCGTTAGCAGAGAAGATGTCTGCTACAGACTCTGCAAATTTGCGGCTGTTGTTGCGGCAGTCGTGACAAACTACTACAGAGATGTCTTTCTTGCCAGAGAAATTCTTCTTTAGATAGTTGGCAAAGCCTTGTGTAGCCATGCCTACAGTGTATATGTTCATGCGGTTGCTGCCAGCACCCATAATGCCGCGTAGGCCACCTGTGCCGAACTCAAGTTCCTTGTAGAAAGATTCGATAAGTTCTGTTTTGTCTTCGCTGTCAAGCATTGCCTGAACGTCGTTGCGTGTTTGCTCGTCAAACGATGGTGAGAGCCACTGCTGCGCCTTTTCTGCGCATTCTGCTATAAGCTGTTTGTTGTCTGCCATAACTTATATCTTTTAAAATTGTTTTATTTTTGACCACGCAAAGGTACATATTTTTATTAGAATACATATAGTTATACAATTTATTTTTGTAGTTTTGCGTCGGTTTGAATACTTTTTCACAGATGAAGACTACACTTATATTGGTTGGTAAAACCACGGATAAAAACTTTGAAGCAGGCATTAAAGATTATGTTCAGCGTTTGTCTCATTATATGCCATTTGAATTGGTCGTATTGCCAGAATTGAAAAATACAAAGAAGATGTCAGAGGCTGAGCAGAAACGACGTGAGGGCGAGATGATAATCAAACAAATCGCAACTTCTGACTATGTTGTGCTGCTTGATGAACATGGCAAGGAACCCCGAAGCGTAGAATTTGCAAAATGGCTGGAACAAAAGCAACAGACGGGGCGTAATTTAGTGTTTGTCATTGGTGGACCATACGGCTTCTCAAATGATGTTTACGACAGAGCAAATGAGAAACTTTCATTGTCAAGGCTGACCTTCTCTCATCAGATGGTACGACTTATATTTGTTGAACAACTTTATAGAGCTTGCACTATAATAAAAGGTGAACCTTATCATCATGAATAATAAGTACGATTTAATAACGGTATTAGGCCCTACGGCTTCGGGTAAAACTAAGTTCGCAGTAGAAATAGCGAGGCGCTTGAATGGCGAGATTATCAGTGCTGATTCTCGACAAGTGTACCGAGGAATGGACATAGGCACAGGTAAGGATATTGATGAATATAGTGAAGGTGGTGAACCTGTGTCATATCATTTGATAGACATCTGTGAAGCTGGTGAAAAATATAATCTATATCGTTGGCTTGAAGATTATCATAAGGCTTATGACGATATTCGTCAAAGAGGTAAACTTCCAATCTTGTGTGGTGGAACGGGGCTGTATGTTGAGGCTGCTCTTAAAGATTATCAGCTGCACGATGTCCCTCAAAATCCAGAACTTCGGCAGGAACTTGAGGGCAGAAGTCTTGGTGATTTGACAGAAATCCTAAAAGACTTAAAGGCAAAACGTGGCTCGGTTATGCATAATTCTACAGATGTCGATACGGCTCAGCGAGCTATTCGGGCTATAGAAATAGAACAATATGAACTTGAGCATGGTGATACTTTACAGGAAAAAAGTAATGTGGAAAAGCAAGTGCTGGTGCTCGGCATTGATGTAAGTCGCGACGTGCGAAGAGAGCGTATTAGCAGCCGGTTGAAAGCTCGTATCGACGGAGGAATGGTTGATGAAATTCGTGGGTTGATAAATAAAGGTGTCTCGGCTGAAGACCTTATATACTATGGTCTCGAATATAAATTCGTTACTCAATATGTAATAGGACAATTGTCTTACGAAAAAATGTATAGGCAATTGGAAATAGCGATACACCAATTCGCAAAACGCCAGATGACTTGGTTTCGTGGTATGGAACGACGTGGTATTCATATAAATTGGGTAGAGAATGACGCAAATGCAGTTATTGAAAAGTTTAGACTGTAAATCGAGCTACTATAGCTTTACAACATACGATTTTTGCAAAAACCTTGTCCGATTAGCCTAAACGATATGCCTATTTTGAAAAAAGTATGTTGAAAATTTGCGTCATTGAAAAAAAGAAAGTACTTTTGAGGCACAAACTAAAAACGAGGTCTATGACTGACCATAAAATAAATAACTGGAAAAAACCGATAGTAGCATATGAGTTACCTTAGATTCGAAAAAGCACTTATGACCAATTTGGAGGAAACTATTCCTCGTGAATTGCTTAGAACTAATCGTTCGGGTGCGTATTCTTGTTCAACTATAGTTGATTGTAATACCAGAAAGTATCATGGTCTGCTGGTAGTGCCAGTGCCAGAGTTGGATGATGAACTTCATGTTCTTCTTTCTTCTCTTGACGTGTCGGTAGTGCAGCATGGCGCAGTCTTTAATCTTGGCTTGCATAAATACCAGGGAAATAATTATAGTCCTAATGGACATAAATATATTACTGCATTTGATTGCGACACTGTACCTACTACATATTATAGAGTAGGAGGCGTAATCTTGAAAAAGGAAGTCGTTTTCCAGCATTATGAAGACCGTATCCTTATTCGTTATACGCTTGAAGATGCTCATTCAAAAACATCACTTCGTTTTTCTCCGTTCTTAGCATTCCGTAGCGTAAAACAATTTACCCATGAGAATGGTACTGCTTCTCACGATTATCAAGAAGTAGAAAATGGTATTACTACATGTATGTATGCCGGCTATCCTAATCTATACATGCAATTTAGCCGTAAGCCACAATTTAATTTCCACCCTGATTGGTATCGTGGTATAGAGTACCCTAAAGAGCAGGAGCGTGGCTATGCTTCAAACGAAGATTTGTATGTTCCTGGTTTTTTTGAGGTAGATATTAAGAAAGGTGAGAGCATCGTTTTCTCTGCGTCAACCAGCGAGATAAAAACTGCGGGTCTGCAAAAGTTGTTTGATAAAGAAGTAAGTGAGCGTGCACCAAGAGACAACATGTTTCACTGCTTGGTTAATGCAGCTCACCAATTTCACAATCGTATTGGAGATGACCGTTACATTATTGCAGGTTATCCATGGTTTAAGTGCAGAGCCAGAGACACGTTTATATCATTGCCAGGTCTAACGTTATCTATAGAGGAAGATGACTATTTCCAGTTAGTAATGAAAACGGCTGTTCGTGGCATGTACGAATTTATGCAGGGCAAACCACTTACGGTGAATCTTTATGAGATGGATCAGCCGGATGTCATGCTGTGGGCAATATGGGCAGTGCAACAATATGCAAAGGAATGTGGCCATGAGAAGTGTATTAAAGATTATGGTCAGTTGTTGATGGATATTGTTTCTTTCATTAAGGAGCAGAAACACCCTAACCTTGTATATGAAGACAATGGTTTGTTGTCAACCAATGGCAAGGAAAAGGCAATGACATGGATGAACTCTTCAAGCGGTGGCAAACCGATAGTTCCTCGTACTGGCTATATTGTTGAGTTTAACGCTCTGTGGTATAATGCTTTGCGCTTTACTGCAATGCTCGGCCGTGAAGCTGGTGATGTAAAAGGTGCTGACGCTTTGGATAAGATGGCAGAGAAGTGCCAAAAAAGTTTTGTTGAGGTCTTCCTAAATGATTATGGTTATCTGTTTGATTATGTAGATGGCAAAATGATGGATTGGAGTGTACGTCCAAACCAGATATTTGCCGTTGCCTTAGATTATTCACCTCTTGATGAGAAACAACGCAAGAGTGTACTGGATATTTGTACTAAAGAATTGCTTACTCCTAAGGGGCTGCGCTCTCTGTCGCCAAAGAGTGGTGGCTATAATCCTATGTATGTAGGTCCGCAGTCTCAGCGTGATTATGCTTATCATCAGGGTACTGCTTGGCCATGGCTTGGTGGCTTCTATCTTGAGGCCTGAATGCGTTTATATAAACGTTCAAGATTAAGTTTCGTTGAGCGCCAAATGGTAGGCTATGAAGACGAAATGGTAAACCATTGTCTTGGCACTATTCCTGAATTGTTTGATGGAAATCCACCATACAAAGGACGTGGCGGAATATCATTCGCAATGAATGTGGCAGAAATCCTTAGAGCAATGGAAATGTTGGAAAAATATAGTTTTAAACAATAAACCCACCACTATAAATAATATATGAAAGTACTAATGTTCGGGTGGGAATATCCACCACATATACTTGGAGGCTTGGGTACTGCCAGTTTTGGCATAACTGAGGGACTTCATGCACAAGGCGACATGGAAATTGTCTTTTGCCTGCCTAAACCATGGGGCGACGAAGACCAGTCTAACGCCAGAATAGTTGCTATGAATAATGTGCCAATAGCATGGCGCGATGTTAACTGGGATTATGTAAATGGTAGAATTGGCGCTACAATGCCCGCTGACTATTACTATAAGTTGCGTGATAATATTTACGCTGATTTTAACTATATGCACTTAAACGACCTTGGCTGCATTGAGTTTTCGGGTCGTTATCCCAATAATCTTCACGAGGAAATCAATAACTATAGTATCGTTGCTGGCGTCGTGGCAAGAACGGAAACGTTCGATATAATTCATGCTCACGACTGGCTTACTTATCCGGCTGGTATTCATGCAAAGCAGGTTAGCGGAAAGCCACTGTGTATTCATGTTCATGCTACGGAATTTGACCGCTCTCGTGGTAAGCCAAACCCAACGGTTTATGGAATAGAAAAGGATGGTATGGATAATGCCGACTGTATAATGTGTGTGAGTGACCTTACACGCCAGACGGTTATAAATGAATATCATCAAGACCCACGTAAGACATTTACCGTTCATAATGCGGTTTACCCATTACGTAAAGAACTGGATGATATCCCACGTCCTGACCATACAGATAAAGAAAAGGTTGTGACTTTCCTTGGCAGACTTACGATGCAGAAAGGACCGGAATATTTTGTAGAGGCAGCCAATATGGTGCTTCAGCGTACACGTGATGTCCGTTTCTGTATGGCAGGCTCTGGCGATATGATGGAACAAATGATTTATCTTGCCGCAGAGCGTGGCATTGCCGACCGTTTCCATTTCCCAGGATTTATGCGAGGAAAGGAAGTCTATGAATGTCTGAAAGACTCTGACGTGTATGTCATGCCATCGGTAAGTGAGCCTTTTGGCATTTCACCATTGGAGGCTATGCAGTGTGGCACGCCAACCATCATCTCCAAGCAGAGTGGATGCGCCGAAATCCTAAACAATTGTATAAAGGTTGATTA
>CAZPNJ010000026.1:5549-14123 GCA_964587765.1 uncultured Prevotella sp. | reverse complement strand
GCTTCCGTAATTCTTTCTATTGCTACAGCCTCTGCTTCTGCCACTTTTATGCGAGCTTGTGCGTCACCTTCAGCACGAAGTATTTTTTGCTGTTTGTCTGCTTCGGCACGGTTAATCGTAGCAGTCTTCTGACCTTCAGACTGAAGAATCTGTGCCTGCTTGTCACCCTCGTTAGTTAAGATAGTGGCACGCTTATTTCTTTCAGCTTGCATCTGCTTTTCCATAGCCTGAAGCACGCTTTGTGGAGGAGTAATATCCTGCAACTCTACTCTGTTTACCTTGATACCCCACTTGTTAGGTGCGTCGTCAAGAACACCACGCAACTTTGTATTTATTGTATCGCGCGAGGTAAGAGTCTGGTCAAGTTCCATCTCGCCGATGATATTACGCAGAGTAGTCTGTGTAAGTTTCTCAATAGCGTTTGGCAAATTGTTAATCTCGTAAACAGCTTTGAACGGGTCTGTTATCTGGAAATACAACAATGCGTTAATTTGCATCTGAATATTATCTTTAGTGATAACGTTTTGCTTGTCAAAGTCGTACACCTGTTCACGCAAATCTATTGTGTTGTCATAGACATATCTGCCACGATTAAGGGTAACAATCTCCTTAGCCTTATCTATAAAAGGTATAATAAGGTTGATGCCTGGCTGTAGTGTTGAGTAGTACTTACCCAATCGCTCAATGATTTTGGTTTCTGACTGTGGTATGATTACGATAGTCTTCTTTAGAAATACAAGCGCCAATACCACTAAAACGCCTAAAACAAATAATCCTTCCATAATTGTAAATTTGGTTGTAGTGTTAATTTATAAATGTTATTACTTGATTTAATCTTCGTTATCGCTTACTTCAACGGTAACAATGATGCTGTCGAGCTTCAATATCTTAGTTCTCTTACCAACGGTTATCTCTTCACCATTAGCTGAAAGTGCTTTCCACTCGTCGCCATCTACCTTAACTCTGCCATAGCCACCAGCAGGAATTGTCTCAGTAACAGTGCCAACTCTGCCGATTATTGCCTCAGCATTGCTCAGTCGTTCGTGGTCTTCTTTGTGAAGGTTGTTCAAGATGAATGGGCGTACCCAATAGACACTTGCGACAGAAAGTATGGCAAACACTAATACTTGTGCCCAGAATGGTAGTGTAATAATAGCTGCTATCATGCCACAAAAAGCGCCAATGGCTACGCAAAGAATGAAAAAAGTGCCACTACTTAGCTCGAGAATAAGGCTAACAATCGCCAGCACGAGCCAAAACAGCCACTGATTAGAAGTCATGTATTCTATCATAATATGTGTAGTTATAAGTCTCTGCAAAGTTAGTCTTTTGTCACATCAGTTGCAAGTATTTTTGACTTTTATTGCTACTAACTCGCACTTTTTTCCTACATTTGCACATCTATTATTTATAAATATGGCATTGCCTGAGCAATTTTCAAGTTACACAAGTAAACTTTTCGGTGAAAAGTTATGGCAAACATTCGTAGAGGCTTTCAACCAAGAACCTCCTGTCAGCATGCGCTTAAATCCAAATAAGCAACGCTTCTCTCCTGCCTCTGACGAAGGTGGCGAATATGATGTGCTGGCAGACATTGAAGCAGCCGAACCAGTTGCCTGGTGCGACAATGCCTTTTACCTGAAGTCACGACCAAAGTTCACTTTCGATCCACTCTTTCATGCTGGAGTTTATTACGTACAAGAAGCTTCTTCAATGTTTCTTTGCCATGTGTTAAAGCAGGCAATGGGAGAAATGAACAAAGAATCTTACCAAGTGCTTGACCTTTGTGCTGCTCCCGGAGGCAAATCTACGCTTATACGTTCCGTTTTGCCAGAGGGCAGTTTGCTGTTTTCTAACGAACCTATCCGCAACCGTGCCAACATCTTGGCTGAGAATATGCAGAAGTTTGGGCATGAAGACGTTATAGTAACCAACAACTATGCCAAAGACTATCGCAAGGCTAAGCTGAGTTTTGACATAGTTGTGGCTGACGTGCCTTGTTCTGGCGAGGGAATGTTTAGAAAAGATGCCGATTCCATCGGCGAATGGAGCGAAAACAACGTTAGACAGTGCAGCACTCTTCAGCGCTCAATCATCGACGACATTTGGCCATGTCTTCGCAATGGAGGCTACCTTGTTTACTCTACTTGCACCTATAACGCCCACGAAGACGAAGAAAACGTTAAATACATAATCGACGAATTGGGTGGCGAACTGGTTAAAGTCAGCACAGATGATGCTTGGCAAACGGTTGAGTTTGAACCAAATATGTATCACTTTATCCCTGGCAAGGCTAAGGGCGAAGGATTCTTTCTCGCACTGATACGAAAAGTCACAGGTGCGACTGAAAATAGTTATAGGCAAAACAAAAAACATTCACGCCTAAAACTAAAAACAGTTACGGGCGTAACTAATTTTATTTATGGGCAAAACTTTTTCGACATCTCGCAAGAGGGTGAAAACATTGTTGCCATACCCCAATCGTGGGCGGATATATATAATAAGGTGAAGGGCGAGCTAAATGTTCTTCATGCAGGCATTAGGTTGGCAACTGTCAAGGGCAAAAACATAATACCCGACCAAAGTCTTGCACTAAGTAGGAAGTTAAACAGAGAGAACTTCACTGAGTTCAAACTTACATTCACGCAGGCTATTCAATATCTTCGCACTGAAGCCATTACATTACCAAGTGAAGTATCAAAAGGAATAGTCTTGCTAACCTATTGTAACACCCCTATTGGCTTCTGCAAAAACTTAGGCAATCGTGCGAATAACCTATATCCTCAGCAATGGAGGATTAAAAGTAGTCACATATAAAATACACATATATATAATATGAAACAATACTTAGACCTTCTGAACAGAATTCTCACTGAAGGTTGTGAGAAAACTGACCGCACAGGCACTGGCACTATCAGTGTATTTGGCAATCAAATGCGTTTTAACTTAGAGGACGGTTTCCCACTGCTTACCACAAAGAAACTTCATCTGAAGAGCATCATCTATGAATTGCTTTGGTTCTTAAAGGGCGACACTAACGTGAAATATCTGCAGGAACATGGTGTAAGAATTTGGAACGAATGGGCTGATGAAAACGGCGATTTAGGCCCTGTTTATGGCCATCAGTGGCGCTCGTGGCCAGATTACAATGGTGGTACTATTGACCAGATACAGAATGTAATTAACACGATAAAGAACAACCCTGACTCGCGCAGGATGCTTGTTACGGCTTGGAATCCTGCCGAAGTTGACAAGATGGCGCTACCTCCATGCCATTGCTTGTTTCAGTTCTATGTAGCTAACGGCAAACTGTCGCTTCAGCTTTACCAGCGTTCTGCCGACACATTCCTTGGCGTGCCTTTCAACATAGCTTCTTATGCCCTGCTTCTTATGATGATGGCACAGGTCACAGGGCTAAAGGTTGGCGAGTTCGTTCATACCACTGGCGACACTCACCTTTATCTTAACCACATTGAACAGGCAAAGCTACAGCTTACTCGCGAGCCTCGCCCACTGCCAAAGATGAAACTTAACCCTAATGTCAAGTCACTGTTTGATTTCAAATACGAAGACTTTGAACTGACTGACTATAACCCTTGGCCACACATCAGCGGACAGGTCGCAGTGTAACCCCCAACGATAACAATAAAACGATATGATTTCAATAATAGCAGCCGTAGCCCAAAACAATGCTATCGGCTATAACAATCAACTAATATATCATCTGCCCGATGACATGAAGCGATTTAAGAGCCTGACCACAGGCAATACAATTATTATGGGCAGACGCACGTTTGAGTCTTTACCCAAAGGCGCACTGCCTAATCGTAGAAACATTGTGCTGAGTCGCACTAAAAAGAATTTTGCTGGTTGCGATGTCTTTACATCTCTTTCTGAAGCGCTAAAAAACTGCTCTGCCGAAGAAAATGTATATATAATAGGTGGCTCAAGTGTTTACGAAGAAGCGCTTTCAGTGGCTGACCGTCTTTGCTTAACCGAAGTACACGACACCCCTGCCAATGCCGACGCATTCTTTCCGAAATATGACGGTTGGCGTGAGGTCTTTCGTGAAGAACATCAAGCCGATGAACGCCATAAAGTAAACTTTGCCTTTGTTGACTACGAGAAGTAACGATTATTTCTATCGTTTGTAAACGAAGATACCGTCTTTGTTTTCAAGCGCTAAGCTGTCAGCACCTAACTGAACAATGTCGAAAGTATCGGCATTCAGCAGAAGATGACCATTTAAGATGTGCCACGATGTCCACGGATGTTTCTCTGGATTTATGCTTGACACTACTTGGCCATCTTCTTCTATTTTGAAGTTTTTATCGATACTTGTCCAATGTCCCACAAGTGTGGTCAGGTTTATCACCTTTTGCGCTACCCTTTCGCCATCAACAGTAGTAGCCACAACAGCTACACGGTCGCCAACGAGTAGTCCTCCCTGCACGTCAGATGCCACCAACTGGTCGTCATCGTTAATCATAAATTGCAGAGAATCATTCTTTGACGTTATCAATTGCAGCGTGTGCATAGCTGTTGCCTCGCCTATAGTTCCGTAAATTGTTGAGTCGTTAACAGTCTTTGGCTCTGCCTGCTGCACTTGTGCCACAGGCGTAGCTTTCTGCTTGCACCCTGTAAGGCAGATAATGCCAAGCAGCATAATAGGCGCAATTTTCTTTGCCTCGTTCCAGAATTTGTCCATTTCATCTAAAGCCATATTCTTCAGAGCCTTACCCATTTCCTTAGCTTTCTGCTCAATATAGTTAAAGCGCTTTGTAAACTTCTGGTTGGTCTGCTCCAAAGCATTGTCGGGGTTAATATGGTAAAGTCGGGCAGCATTTATTACAGAGAACAAGAAGTCGCCCAACTCTTTCGTAGAGTTTTCCTTATTGTCCTTAGCCAATTCTGCTTCCAACTCATTAAGTTCTTCATGCACTTTCTGCCAAACGTCTTCACGTTTCTGCCAATCAAAGCCCACGTTTCGAGCCTTGTCCTGTATGCGATAAGCCTTGATCAACGTAGGCAAAGCCTCTGGCACACCCGAAAGCACGCCTTCTTCCTTCTTTTTACCCTCACGTTCTTTCTGCTTTACCTGCTCCCACGTTTGCAGCATCTGCTCTTCTGTCTTTACTCCATCCATGTTGCCATAAATGTTTGGGTGACGGAATATAAGTTTGTCAGCCTCTTTGTTGCAAACATCGGCTATGTCAAACTGTCCTTTTTCATCGCCCATAATAGCGTAAAAGATAACATGCTCAAGGATGTCGCCCAGTTCCTCACGAATGTTGTCAGCGTCTGCTTTCATCAGTGCCGAACTAAGTTCATAAACTTCCTCAATAGTGTTTGAGCGCAGGCTTTCGTTAGTCTGTTTGCTGTCCCAAGGACATTTCTTTCTTAGGTTCTCTTGTACGTCAAGTAGGCGTCCAAAAGCCTCCATTTTCTCTTGTTTAGTGTGCATAGTGATGATTTTATTTGTGCAAAAGTAGCTCTTTTCACCTTAAAATTACTAATTTTGCAACGTTTTTTAGGTACAAACAAAAATAAATACAATCATAAACGCATGGAAATACCAAGCAAATATAATCCACAAGACGTGGAATCGAAATGGTACAATTATTGGTTAGACAACAAGTTGTTCAGTAGCCGCCCCGATGGTCGCAAGCCTTATACGGTAGTTATTCCCCCACCAAATGTAACTGGTGTGCTGCACATGGGACACATGCTTAACAACACTATTCAAGATATTCTTGTACGTCGTGCTCGCATGAAGGGCATGAACGCGTGTTGGGTGCCAGGCACTGACCACGCTTCTATCGCAACTGAGGCAAAGGTTGTCAACAAGCTTGCTGAGCAAGGCATTAAAAAGACTGACCTTACTCGCGACGAATTCTTAAAACATGCGTGGGATTGGACTCACGAACATGGAGGCATCATCCTAAAACAGCTGCGTCGCCTTGGCGCAAGTTGCGATTGGGATCGCACTGCGTTCACTATGGACGAGAAACGTTCTGAGGGAGTTATCAAAGTATTTTGTGACCTTTACAACAAAGGTTACATATATCGTGGCGCCCGAATGGTCAACTGGGACCCTAAGGCACAGACAGCGCTCTCTGACGAAGAGGTTATCTATAAAGAGGAAAACTCTAAGCTATACTATCTGAAGTATTATGTTACCGACGCTGGCGACGTAAAACCAGAAGAGGGCAACATAGTACACAAAGACGACAAGGGCTATTACGCAGTAGTAGCTACTACACGTCCTGAAACCATTATGGGCGATACTGCAATGTGTATCAACCCTGACGACAAGAAAAACACTTGGTTAAAGGGCAAGCACGTAATCGTTCCTTTGGTAAATCGTGAGATACCTGTCATTGAAGACGACTATGTTGACATTGAGTTTGGTACTGGTTGCTTGAAGGTTACCCCTGCTCACGACATCAACGACCACGCTCTTGGTTTGAAGCATGGTCTTGAAACAATCGACATCTTCAACGATAACGGGACAATTTCAGAGGCTGCCGGCATGTATGTAGGCATGGACCGTATGGACGTGCGAAAGCAAATAGCCAAAGACTTGCAGGAAGCCAATCTCATGGAGAAGATAGAAGACTACAACAACAAAGTGGGATTCTCTGAGCGTACTCACGTGCCAATAGAGCCAAAGCTCTCTACACAGTGGTTCCTCAGTATGCAGCACTTTGCTGACATAGCCTTAGACCCTGTAATGAACGACGAAATAAAGTTCTATCCTACCAAATATAAGAACACTTATCGCCATTGGCTTGAGAACATCAAGGACTGGTGTATCTCTCGACAGTTGTGGTGGGGTCATCGCATACCGGCTTACTATTTCGACAATAACGGTAAGCGCGAGTTTGTCGTAGCCGAAACTGCTGAAAAGGCTCTCGCTATGGCTCAGCAGAAGAACGCTAACATAACTGCCGCAGACTTGGAGCAAGACTCTGACTGTCTTGACACATGGTTCTCTTCATGGCTTTGGCCTATCTCTGTGTTCGACGGAGTAAACAATCCCGATAACGAAGAAATAAACTACTATTACCCAACATCTGACCTTGTTACAGGTCCTGATATTATTTTCTTCTGGGTAGCACGTATGATTATGGCTGGCTACGAGTATCGTGGTAAGATGCCATTCAAGCACGTTTACTTCACTGGTATCGTTCGCGACAAACTTGGTCGTAAGATGAGCAAAAGCCTTGGCAATTCGCCTGACCCTATAATGCTTATTGATAAGTATGGCGCTGACGGTGTGCGCATGGGCATGATGCTTTCCGCTCCAGCGGGAAACGACATTTTGTTTGACGAAAGTCTATGTGAACAAGGTCGTAACTTTAACAACAAGATTTGGAATGCGTTCCGTTTGGTAAACGGGTGGCAAACAGAAGAATGTGAACAACCTTCAGTAAACAAGACCGCAACTGAATGGATGGAGTCGAAGTTGCGCCAAACAAGTGAAGAACTTGACGATTTGTTCTCAAAATATCGTATAAGTGAGGCGCTTATGGTTGTGTATCGTTTGTTCTGGGACGAATTCTCAAGTTGGTATCTTGAAATAGTTAAGCCAGAGTATGGCAAGCCAATCGACCGTACTACTTATGAACAGACACTTCATTTCTTTGATGTGTTGCTGAAGATGCTTCATCCGTTCATGCCATTCATCACGGAAGAGCTTTGGCATCATCTATATAGTCGCAATGAAGGTGACTCTATTATGCGTGAAGAGTTGAAACTCAATTCTTTGACTGACGCAGAACGCCAACTCATAACGGACATAGAGAACGTAAAACAGGTGATTTCAGGTGTGCGTACCATACGTAACCAAAAGAACATATCACCAAAGGAGCAACTTGAACTCGTTGCGATAGCAAACAACAACTATGAAAAGTATAACGATGTAATCGCTAAGATGGCTAATCTGAAAAGCGTAAGCGTTCAAGCTGAGAAAAACGCTGATGCAGCCCTATTCATGGTCGGAACAGATGAGTTTGCCGTTCCTGTAGGTTCACTTATCAACATAGATGACGAGATTGAAAAGCAGGAGGCGCAGTTAAAGCATCAAGAGGGTTTCTTGGTTGGCGTTATGAAAAAGCTATCCAACGAGAATTTTGTCGCTCACGCTCCAGAAGTGGTTATCGCTCGCGAGCGTCAAAAGCAGCAAGACGCAGAGGAGCGAATAGCAAACTTAAAGAAATCTATAGCAGAGCTTAAAGCTAAAAAATAAGTGAAGAGTTATGCGGAGAGTGCTCACGTTTCGTTAAGTGGCACTCTCCCTAACCTCTTTATAACCCTACTCCAACCACTCAACAACACATTAATATATTAGAGGATGTAAAACTATGAAAAAGCTATTATTTCTGTTAACGGTTATTTTCGCATTGAGTTCGTGTCATAAGGATGATGACGAAAACAATATACCTGACATTCCAACCGAGTCAGCGTCAAAGACTTTGTTCGTTTATATGCCATGGCCTAACGACATTGATTTGTATAATGCCTTTCAGAAAAACATAAATGATATGAAAGCCGCAGTTACAGCTCAAAGTG